>LADV01000099.1 GCA_000961805.1 Peptococcaceae bacterium BRH_c23
GCGGCGCTGAGCAGAGCCGCTGCCGTTAAGAGCAACATGAGCAGCTGAATCTTTCCTAAGATCAATCCTTCCGACTCAGCAACCTGTCGGATAGCATTGGCCCTTACCCCAGGCAGAATTTCTTCGATCTGATAGGTGATGGCGCCAACATAGGCTGTACAATACCATCTTTCATACTCTTCGCTGGTCAAAGACTGAAGATCTTTTGCTGCCCGGCGGGCCAGTTCGTTTTCCGGAGTGGTGAGAGCGCTTACCTCCACCTTACTGACCTTACCCGAGGTTCCCTGTAGTTTCTGTATGAGGGCTAAAGGCACAAATACCTTCCGGTCATCACCGCTCCCACTGTCAAAAACCCCTGTTACTTTAAGGACTTGTTCCTTGCCTCCAGACGGAGTGTTTACCAGAACCTTTAGGTTGTCTCCCTGTTTAATCCCGGCCTTTTGAGCCAATTCCGTCCCTACCATGGCCTGGTTTTCCGAGCTGTCATCTGCCCACTGGCCATTAACCTTCCACCATGCTTTGAGGCTGACGGCACCCGTAACTACCTTTTCCCCTGCGGGAGTCGTAATTTCTTTGTTAAACCAGGTACCCACCAGAACGGTGTCTTGCTTCCCGGTTACTGCTGGCTGTTCTAGGTACGGTGTAAAGGAAAGAATATTATTGGCCCAAAAAATTGTTTTTAAACTACTTAAACTTGCATCTTCAAGAAAAGACTGCCCCTGCAAGGGATTGTATTCTATCCCGCCGATATTAACCGGAACGGTTTCTACCCTGGGTTCTACCAAGATATTTGCTCCGTAGGTTTTAAGCTCCCGGTTTACCTTATCCCCGATATCCAGGGAGATATTGAGCATGGAACTAGCTAATGATGCACCAAAGGCGATGGTTACTACTGCCAAGAGTTTGCCCTTTAGACCTTTGGAGAACGACTTTTTCAACATACGCCAGAACATGGTGTCACCTCTATTCTTGAAAAACTTTTTCTTTTTGGAGCAAATCAGCAGTATTTATGAGAATACTGCCACTTTCCACCTTATTTGGGAAAGGAATAGGATTACAGCCCCCAGGGAAGCCAATCGTTTGCTTATTGATGATTACATCACAGTTCATGCATACCACATTATCACCCCGCTGGTAATATCCCACCACCCCGCAGATATCACAGGCATCTAATCCTACGCCAAACAACCCATTCCCTTTGCCAACAACGATAAAGCGCATCGTTACATTATTCGGTGTAATATAGCTAAAGCGGTGCAGCTTGTTGTCATTTACCTGAGTCACCGGGATTGTAATTACCCCGTTTTCCGCCTGCACAGGGGCTGGAGGGGAAAGTTTAACCTTTTTATTAGAGTAGACGTGTCCCACCCCTAAGAGTGCTCCCGTAATTAAAATAAGTACTCCGGAAACTGCCAGCCAACGCAGCTGGTTCCGGTATTCCGCCAGAGACTTCCGCCTTAGAGCAGGGTTTTCATAGTCCTGCTGAGCAGGTTTCTTACTACCAAGTCTAGCCAGTATTACCTGTATTGCAACTAGTAACACTAGAGCATAGAAAAAGAGCGGGTAATAGGTGTTGATCACTGGGGCTACTACAGAAACCAGCACCGGGGTTACCGGGATATATCCCAAGGTCATCCCCAATTGTAGCAGGCTGATTAGATGACGGGCCAAGACAATCGTTACCAGAGATGTCCCAGTGATGATCATCAGTTGCTTGTTCATTTTCCGGGTTGACTTAAAATAGGTCCAGCCGAACAGAGCTGCCAGAAAAATTCCGAACAATGCCCCGATTACTTTCAAAATCAATTCCGTATTAATAAAACTGCGAGCCTGCACGAAAATTTTCATCGGAAAGCCCACCAACTCTATCCCCTCAACCGTAACCAGCAGGACAGTTGTTAGCAACACCAGAGGGCCCACCGCAAACCGGGCGGGCTTAGATTTTGAAGCCAAGCGACCTGTTAAGATTAACAATGCTAGAACCGGAAATATACTGCTTAACCAGGCAAACTCAAACAGCTCTCGATTTCCAAAAAAGTCGACTCCATACACAAGGACAGTGGAAAAAACCAAGGCCAGGCCGGTGCCACTCCAAACATATCTAATTTTGTCTTTCATGTCAGGCAACGTTAGATAAAGTAAGAGCGTAACAACCAATAATCCTGCTTCAAAACTACTCTTCAAGGTATAGTCCAAAATCGCTAGCAAATTTCTCACCCCTAGCCAAATAAAATTTATGAAAAGAGCCCGGTCAGATAACCGACCGGGCAATGCCTAATTACCACTTACGGGGCACGAAGGAGAAGTCCCAAGCTACCTCGATGGGCTTGGTCCAGAATTTACCTGGAACCCCGGAAGCCTTATCGGTATGAATTAAGAAATCCTGTTTTTCCGGGGACTCGATGATGAACTTTACGGTATAGTTACCTGCACCCAGCATCTTCACGTTGGTGCCATAGTGGGAGCCATCCCCGGCATTCATGGGCATAAAGCTACCGGACTGTTCTTTGCCCGTATCCTTGTTTTTCAATTGGTATTTTACCGTTAAATAGGGTACGAACTCCCCATCTCCAAAGCCCAAGGAATTATTCTTCAAGGCAGAGATGTCGGCTTCCAGGTGAATATCGGATTCGGTGGGTTTAAGGCCTGCTTTTTGGACAGGTTCCATTTCCACGGGCTGTAGATATACCGCAGCTATGCTCATACCCTCCACTTCTTGTGCATCTCCAATCGGGTATTCCCGGAAGGAAGCATCGCTTGCTTTGGTCTCCTCCTGCTTTTGGGCTGAGTCAGATTGGGTAGTCTTCTGTTCAGAGGTGGCAGCAGGTTTATTTCCTGCTCCGCAACCTGCTAGGGTTAAAACTCCTATCATTAGAAAGGCTACAAGGCTAAAGTGTTTATATCTTTTCATCGTTTTTTCCTCCAATTTCAATTGATTTTCATATTCATTTACTTCTTGTCAATGTTTGTTTAATCTCTTTCATTTTCCTCAAATCGTAATGATAACCTTTTCTCATTTTCAGCCAAGCCCTGCTTTTTTATTTTTGGTTTGATATGCAAATCCGGCGACAACAATGGCTAAAAGTAGCAGTTGCGGGGCCAAGGTTTCCCAGGTAGGGTATATCCCAAGCCAAGTTACGGTAGGAATGTTTACACTGGTGGAGCTTATTACTCCGGCAGTCTGCAGTTCCCCTACTCCCTGACCAGCGAACACAAAGGCCAGGTAATAGAGCAGGAAGCTTGTTCCAAGGAAAAAGGGTTTCATGGGAAGCTTAACACTGGCGTAACGTATGATGGCAAAGATCATGCCCAAGGCCAGTATACCTACCCCAAAACCGGCTAAAACCATACTCAAGTCTGTAGTACCACTCATCATAGCTTGGTAAAACAACACGGTTTCTGCTCCCTCCCTGTATACTGCCAGGAAGGCTGCGCTCCATAGGGCAAACGTGCTGCCCTTATTCAGTGAACCCTGTACCTTGCCATTTATGTAGTTCTGCCAGCGTTGGGCTTCGGACTTACTTACTAACCAGTAGCTGACTGAAAACAGCACCACCACTGCCAGCAGCATGGTAGCTCCCTCCAACACTTCCCGGCTAGCCCCACTGATACTAAAAACCTTGGTCATTACCCATGCGGTTAGTAAGCTTGCCACTAGCGCAGCAGCAGTACTCTGGTAAATTACTTTAACCTTTTCTTTGTATCCGGATTTAACCAGGTAGGCAATGATTGCCCCGATGACGAGGATCGCTTCAAACCCTTCCCTGACGATAATTAAGAAGGAAGCTAAAAACGCCCCGAATCCGGTGGAACTCTCACTCAGATCCCCGTCAAGGGTTTTTGCGTCAATCCGCAACCCGCTAACCAGCTGTTCAATTTGCTGCTTGATTTGCGAGGCAGGCACCCCTTTGACCATGTCCTTTTTTAGCTGTTTGAAAGCCGTCTCCACTTCCGCATTACGCTTAGCGGAGATATTCAGTCGGACTGCCTTCTCCATTTGACCGCTTTCATAGGGTCCGAAGTAAGCCTCATCCACCAGGTTTTTTGCCCCGGCCATATCACCCTGCTTATAAGTGGTATAAGCATCCTGCAGATGTTTATCAATTTCCTCGACCACACCGCTAAAGGACTGACCTGCTGCCATAGCCGCAGGCGCTAAACCCAAGATAAGTATTAAACCTAACAACACTACGGCTAATTTTTTTCTCAAATGTCAATCTCCTCCCCAAGAATTTGATTTTGATATTCATTATCAATAGAGTGTGAGAATAATGGGTCCTTTCGGACCCGATCTTCATGATTAAATGTATGATATTGATTCTCATTTGTCAATGCACAATTTTTGGATATATGTTCTACTTTTTTATTTTAGCAATAAGCAGGATTTCCTTTGGTCCAAAAGATTTTAACCAAAAATACGGCTAAGGAGTTATTCCTCAGCCGCTTTTATCGTTTTCTAACTCATTTACCCTCTAAATCCTGTTTCCGGCTCTGATACTCAGCGGAATCTATTTCGCCACGCGCATATCGTTCACGCAGGATATCTATTCCACTATGCTTACCTAGCCCTCCTGCTTGAACGTTCGAGGTGTTGCGACGAAATAAATAGATACCCAGTAGAATAATCCCAATCCAAAAGATAAGCATTCCTATCCCCATTATCCCATATCCGCCGCTTCCATAACCACCGTATCCCCAACCACCCATCATATTACCCCAGCCACCCATCATGTAAATTCCTCCTTCAAAGTAATTTCCCATAAAAATAAACCTTGGATATTGACTTTCATCCATAAAGAAACCACTATTTTATCCCTTTTTAATGGATATTAGCTGCTTTTGTCCCGACAGTTCTTGTTTCCGCTCAAGGTATTCCTCTCTCTCAATCTCACCACGTGCATAGCGTTCACTCAATATATCCTGTGCAGTATGCGTATGAGATTGATGGTTCATGCAGCATGATGCGCTAGAATTTGATGAATTAAACAAGTAATAAGCTACGATGACTAATAGGATTAAACCAAACATCATTTAAAGCTCTCCCCTTTCACTCCCGTTCATCATAGTACCTCGCGAACCCACCCTACCATTTCCGTTGGTCATCATATTCCCTCCGGAATTACTCATGAATTGGTTCATTTTATCAAGGTTATCTTGCCCAATTTG
>LADV01000281.1 GCA_000961805.1 Peptococcaceae bacterium BRH_c23
GATACGGGATATCAGGGTGATTGACATGACCACCAACGATCTCTACGATCCACCGGTGGCGTAAGCAATTTGCCCACAGAAAAGGAGGCGCCTTTTGAACTGCACTCAGTTCTTTAGGCGCCTCCTTCTTTTGTCTTCATTCCCGAACACTGGAAAAGCTATAGATTCTTATCTTTTCTAAACTTCATTTGTAGTGCATTTGTTGGGCACGTAGAGACACATAGTCCGCAACCATAACATCGGTTTACATCGAATCTCACTAAAGATCCTTCCATTTTCTGCGCTTCAAATACGCATCGTTCAGTACAAATTCCACAGTCATTACATTTACTTTTATCCACATCTACAACATAATCGGCATGAGCAATAAGGTCAGGCCGGTTATATTTTTTTAAAAATTCTATATCATGACAGCAGCATTTACAGCAACTGCATACAGCAAAAACATGTTGATCAGGATTATAAATTGTAAGATGTATAAGTCCAGGTTCGTACATTAGCCTCCCCGCGAAACTTATCGTAATTTTCTATGGCTTTTAAGAATGTTTCTTGAGTTAAGTCATCGGCATCCTCAGTATTACTGCACAGACGAAAAGCTAGGTTAAAAATATACCGTTGATGTTTGGAGATAATTTCCTCCAAAACAGTAAAATGTTTAGAGTTCTCTACATTATCGGATTCAGTCACAATGATGAACCTCCTATAAATTAGACGCATTTAATTTAAATTAGTTTCATGAAACTTATGGATATTTTTCAACTTCATGTCCACTGGTGTAATTTCATTAAGCCATTCAACTGAAGCCACATACTCGGGACGAGGATCAGGGCTAATCCAAATCACCGTTTTGGCTGTAGCCCCTACTACATACGTCAGGATTTGCCCAAGGTGAGAATGATCAGTTTCTTCCATCTGATTTTCAATGATTACAGTTACCATTAAGCTCAAGTCCCCCGAAGAAGGGAAGAATCTCCGCTACTTTCGTCCTAGCTATGTTATCTATCGCGTTTATATACTTACTGATCTGCCGGGTAAACTGCTCTTGGCCCTCTTCTCAGGATTTCCAATTGGATTTTGAGCTGGGGACTCCTTAGCAAGTTCCACCCGTTTTCCCAAGGTGTTCCCCCACTAATTTCATAGCACAGAAACCACCACACATGGAACAGGCTTCCGCCCCCTCCTCGTTACGCTCTCCGCGGATCCGGCGAGCTGTTGGAGGATCAATGGACAATTCAATTTGTTTGTTCCAATCCAAGGCTTTACGAGCCTGAGCCATAGCTAAATCCCACTCCCGTGCACCCTTAACCCCAGTCACTATTCAGCGAAACGTGTCGTTTCGCGAAGGGTCCTGGAACTTACGCGGAACGACAATTAATGACGCCTCATAAGCAGTTCCGCCGAGTAGGTACCACGACCAACGACCTCTACGACCCGCCGCAAGTTTAGGTGGAGCCAAAAAAAGAACGGCGGCCGCGTGGCTGCCACTTCTCGCCTAACTTGTGGCAAGACAAACTAAGCGCCGGCATATACCTAGACCGGCCCATGCTCCGGACCTCTGATCATCCTGCAGAGAAACATTCGCAGGAGAAACCTCCTCCAAGAAAAGTCCACTGCCGTCACTTTACAGCCCAGCAGAATAGGCCAGTTTAAGGTAAATTTCGAGGGATAGCAGCGCCAAACTGAAGAAATGTACTTAGATAGTAAAGACAGTGAATTTGTTCTTCTGAAGTCATGCAAGGATTCAGACCGCCCAGGAAAGCAAGAATAATTGGAAGTGTTAAATAGCCCCCACCTAGGATTAGATGGGAGCTATAACTATTTAACTTCTTCACGGCAATGGCAATCCCTGCGCAATAACAGCAGAAATTTAAACTTTAACCGTCTTCTTCATCACAAACCCCGGCAGCGGCTCTTTCATCTTCCAGACAATACTGATCGGTGCTGAGCCATAATGGCTTTGAAAATCGGCAAAGCCAAGACAAGTAAAGGTCGCGGCAAAAGCCCCCTCTATCTTATACTCCCTCACAAAAAACAACACGTTCCCACCACTGGTTACTTGGTTAAGATACCTCTGCCCTGTCAGCGATTCCTCGGTCGTTCGACTTTGAGACTGCCAATGAAATAGCTCTTCACTGATGGAATAATCCTGATACATCGTTGACGGGGAATAATCCTTTTCAGACTTGTTCAAGGTCACGAAAAAGACATCCAGCTTATTTTCAGCTAGGTAGAGAACTCCTTCCCGGAAAGAGCTCCTCTTTTGTTCCGTATGTTTTCCCAAAGCCACTAAAATCTGATCAAACGTATAAGCACAATATAAGTCGAGTGGGTATTCATTCTCAAATCCAACCAACGGCCTATCTACAAAATTGATGTTGCCGAACTGATAGTCCAGCAAATCCATCAGTTCTTGGTAAAGCCGTGGATCATTAATGACCCAATATATCGCCTCTTCAATAGAAGCAAACCTATTTCCTAGATCACTAAGCCCCTTGCCCCACAAGGTATAGTGAACCATGGTTAGCATTGTCCGTTCCACGCTGGTCAACGAATACAATAAAGAACCTTCACCTAAAAGAATTTGCGGCAGGATCTTCTGCATAAAATTAATCCAGCGCCTGGAATTCACCAAAGACAATCTTCCCAGTGCTGAGGCAAGCAATCTTTCCCGCTCTGTATCTACCTGATATCCCTTGAGAAACCAGCCTGAGCCGCCAGTCCGACAACCGTTACCTTTTTGCTATAGACATCTTGGGGTGTTACATAATAACCCTCGAAAAACTCCCTGACCTTTAGCTCATGTTTGATTTCCATAAAGTCATATAGCTTGCTGATCAAATTGCGCTTAGTATTAACCGCATTTCGGATGTTCTCTAGAATATAGTCCTGGGCTTGTTTCTCTAATTGGATCGAGCATCCCCTCGGCACATTAGAAAAGCCATGCTTGATTTCATGTTCGACTGTTTTCCGAGTCCTTGATAACAACGCTTTAAACCGATCTTCAAACGAATACTTCTTGTGAGCTTGGCCCACAAAATCCAATACCGTGAGGGCTTCTTTCCCATCGCTTAGCCTTAAACCACGACCCAACTGCTGCAAAAAGACAGTTAAACTTTCTGTAGGGCGCAGGAACAGAACCGTATTCACCTCAGGAATATCAATTCCTTCATCATTTATGTCCACCACAAAAACGAACTTGATTTCCTTCGTTACCAGGCGGCGCTTCACATTATCTCTAACACCGTCATCCGATTCCGAAACCAGAAATTCCGAAGGAATCCCGGATTTGTTAAAGATCTCGGACATGAATTCTGCATGCTTCTTCGTAAGACAAAATCCAATTCCGATGATGTCCGAACGTTCTAGGCAATATCTTTCAATCGCACTAATGATATTCCCAACGCGTTTAACTGCGACCGCTCGTTCAAAAACAAAGAGGTTTTCAATTTCCCGCTCATCATATTTTCCCGCAACCCACCGCACTTGACTTAGGTCAACATTATCCGTCACACCGAAATAATGAAAGGGACTAAGCAGTTTTCGTTCAATCGCTTCCCATAACCTGATTTCGGCCGCAATCCGGCCCTCGAAATACGCATAGATGCTTCGTCCATCCGCTCTCTCCGAAGTTGCCGTCAGTCCCAATAAGATCTTCGGTCTGTAGTAGTCTAATAGTTCTTGATAAGATGGAGCCGCAGCATGGTGGAATTCGTCAATCACGATATAATCATAGAAATCCGGCGTGGTGATCTCTGTCAGTTCTTTAGAGTTGAAGGATTGGATGGAGACAAACAAATGATCAAAACTATCGGGTTTTAGTCCTCCGACCATCATCGAGCTAAAGTTTAGATCTTTGAGGATTCCTCGAAAGCAAGCTAGACTCTGACTTAAAATTTCCTTCCGATGAGCGACAACGAGCAATTTATTCGGTTCGCCTGGGTTCGCCCTGCAAAAGTCCCGGTAGTCAAAGGCGGCAATCACCGTCTTACCAGTACCCGTGGCAGCAACCACAAGGTTTTTAAGCGAGTGATGGACTTCCCGTTCCGCTTTCAATTTGTCCAGAATCTCCTGCTGATAATAATACGGTTTAATGTCAAAATTGAAAGCAACATTACCCGCTTCATCCTGACTGGTTCTTCTCTCAGACTTTAAAGCATGTCTCAAACGCTCAGAATCGATCGCCGCAATAAAGGGTGTGAACTCAGGATTATTCCAATACCCTTCAAACGTTGCTCTGATTTTCTCTAAAATATCCCCAGAGTCATATTGGGATAGCTTAATATTCCATTCCAACCCGCTGGTCATTGCTGACTCCGAAATATTGGACGATCCGATATAAACGGTACTGAATCCGGTATCTCTCCAAAAGATATACGTTTTGGCATGAAGGCGAGTCCGCTCCGTATCATAGGAAATATGTATTTCTGTATTGGACAGTTTACTGAGCTGCTCGACCGCTTTAAAATCTGTGGCTCCAAGATAGGAGGTCGTAATAACCCGCAGTTTTCCGCCACTGGCTGTGAACTGAGTCAGTTCATTGATGATCAGCCTTAAACCACTCCACTTGATGAAAGAAACGAGAAAATCAATCCTGTGACTACTTAATATCTCTTTTTTGAGCTCTGAAACCATACTAGGCTCATGAACGGCACCGGTAAAGAGGGAGTTCTCGGAAATCGACGTGTCTGGTCTGACGACCTTTTCAGCACCTAGCAAGACAATTTGTTTGCTTGCTTTTTTGTCCACCAAGGATAACAAGATTTGCGCATCTTGCTGGATGAGGAAACTTTTGACCCTTTTCAAGGTCGCTTCATCTTTTTTAAAACTAAAGCTTCCTTCTAAATGAAAATTCAACTGGCCCCTTACATCGCCCGCAATGCATTTCACAATTTGGAGTAGCAATGAGCATTTGTTTTATTCTTTCTGTCACCGAGTACAAGCTAAACAATAAGTTGATAAGTTGGTGTCAGGCACCAGGGTTCTTAATGAAAAATCATTTGGCACCGATTTCAGGCATAGCATCCCAAGTTTGCCCAAGCAATAATCGACCATTTTTCTTTTTGTTTATCCCACCCCATTGTTTGAAATAGAAGCTAACCCCTTGATGATCACAATCATTCTTGATAGATAGGACCCACTCAAGATCGATCCTTCGGGCTTTGAGCCCGCTTTCTCCTCCAACAATTGCCCAGTCAATGCCCGTTAAATCGAGGCTCTTAACCTCATCTATAAGCGGTTCAAAGGAAATAAATCGGACCTTCGCATCCACTTTTCTCAAGGAATCTATCCGCTTCTTATATTGGTCACTTTCAACGGTCACTCCTTGCCAGATGTTTGGGCTCCAAGTCAGATAAGGAGCCAATTCTGCAAGTCGTTCTGCTCTTTTAGTTAGAACTTGGAAGGTGTGCCAGGATGCTTTGTTCATAATACCAAATATCTTTTGGATAAACTCTAAAGGGATGTCTTCATGAAATAAATCCGACATTGAATTCACAAAAATTAGAGAAGGTTTTTTCCACTTTAAAGGATCAATTAGACAATATTCGTGAAGTGCAACCTCAAATCCATTAACATATTTCTTATTACCCATTAACTTCAGACGTTGGGCCATGACAGCAGCATAGCAGTTTTTACAGCCATCAGATATCTTCGTACATCCAGTTACTGGATTCCAGGTATTTTCCGTCCATTCAATTTTTGATTTTGCCATGTTATCGCCCCGCTTCTAAAATAAACTCATCGTGTGTGTCAAAATATGATCCACCGCTTTTAGTGAAAGATTAGTTGCGGATGATGATGGATTGCTTACAGCAAAGCACAGTAAAAATAACGGTGAATTGTTTTTGGATTTCGTAAGGTTAGAGGGTTTACGGAAACTCCTGGAAATATCGTTTTTAATCGTTTAAGTATGTAGCCTTTGATTTGGTCGATTGAGGCCCTTTCTAAATCAACTTCACCGAATAATGTCAGTTGGGGCGATTCTTTATATATTTCCTGTTCCCACATAGTAGTCCCCAATACTTGATGAAGTTTCAGCCTATGAGCTTCAGGGATATTTCCATGTCGAGGTAATACCCTATTAACTGCAGATAAAGGGAAAAGATACCAAACATCAAACGCTTTGGTGTTTGCTATAGAAGATAAAGAATCCCAATTCAAATTCATGGCATAAGGATCTAGGAAGATTACCCCGCGCCAATAATTACTATACCACGAAAAGGAGTTTATTGTTTTCAAGAGTTGGTTACAGTCACCCTGCATGAATTCTATATTCTTATTTAGAGCCTTCTGATAAATATTGTCTTCTAACTTTTTCAGATATTCCTGATTACTGTCAATGAAAATATACCACTGATAAATCCATAACCGAATTCCGTTTACACCATCACCGAAGTTCTTAATCTCTTCTCAAACACCTTATTCCCCTTTTCCTCCGCAAACGAAGTCGAATGCGTTCATCTATACTTGACTTAATTCATAAGGCACGAAAAAATAGAAAACTGATGGGTGGAGGGCTTCGTCAAGCGGGTATTCTGGCAGCCTGCACCAGCTTCTTTGCCATGACATCTATTTGCCTTTCATCAGTGCTGTAATTTACGCTATATGGTAATGTATAAATTGATATTTACTCAAAATCATGATAAAATATATGCATAAATATTGAGAACGAGGAGTGAGGAATATGCCAAATATTCGTCCCATCTCTGATTTGCGCAATAATGCTAACGAGATTTCTGAATTCTGCCATAATGAACGCCAACCTGTGTTCATAACTAAGAACGGCAAAGGGGATATGGTGGTGATGAGTATCGAAACTTATGAGCAACAGCAAACTTTAATTGAACTCTATAGCAAGCTGGCTGAAGCTGAGGTTGAGATTGCAAACGGTGCAGAAGGAAAGGACTTTTTTGAAGTGACCAAAAAGTTGAGGGCTTATGTCCATGGAAAAGTATGAATTGAAGATATTTCCCTCAGCCGAGCAAGATCTAAAGGATGTTATTAATTATCTAAATGAGTTTTCACCGCAGGCTGCTCTTAAAATCTATGATGAAATTGTCGCTGGCATCGCTTCTCTTGAACAAATGCCCATGCGCTGTTCATTGGCAAAGAATACTGTGCTTCGTGCCAAACAATACCGTTTGCTGTTGGTGCAGAACTATGTAGTATTCTTTATTGTAAACGGCAACGTAGTACAAATACGGCGAATACTATATGGTCGAAGGCAATACGAATTCTTGTTATAAAATTATCGGTTGTTTGATAGGTGACTGCCAGAACGTAAAAGTATGATAAGCAAATAATGGATAAACCCAGGGTTTTAAATCAATTAAGCCTACATTATGAACTAAATAACCATATCCAACACTGAAAGCCCCAAATCCTAAGACACACGCGTATCGAGTTCGTTCTGTATCATAGGAAATATGTATTTCCGTATTGGTCAATTTACTGAGCTGCTCGACCGCTTTTCAAGGTCGCTTCATCCTTTTTAAAACTAAAGCTCCCTTTTTAAATATACTCTGTAATATACAGCAAAATCCCGTTGCATAAATTAACTCGTTCTCTAACGATGGTATCCCCTTGGCTACAATCCATATGGAAAGTTAAGCCATTGAACAACTTCCAGCCCACTAGTCATCGCTGACTCAGATATATTGGACGATCCCCTTTGGCGGAAAAGCGAATTGCAGACAAAAAAGCTATCCCCCACACTTCCATAGTGTAGGGGATAGCTTTTTCTGATTCGACAGGCACCGGTGCTCCTAGGGCCACCGCCAGTGGTGGTATGTTGATATTGAAACAGTTCCGTCTCGATGCTGACGGTGTTCGCGGGAACTTCAGCCTCCTCAACATGCTGCCGAAAAACCTCATCATATTTCAGAACCAAAAGCCGCAATTGCATGCCATAGCGTACTACACCCATAACATGGCAAATAACACCGTCCACCACTGTATTCTTGCCGACCACAGTAATCTCTTCTATACGAGATAAGCGTTCGTGTAAATATCGAATATTCATAATCTCACTCCTGATTTGTTAGTATGGGACCTCTCATACCGGGATGTGAAGCTAAGTACATACAATGACACAGTGTTGTTAAATTGAAAACGTATCAAGCAACAAAACATTACGTTCCTTACCCCTATGAATAATAGCTGTTAAGACTTTCAACCGTTTCGTCGCTTTGCCTTTTCAGTCGGCGAGTCTTCCGACACAGTTACTTGATTTAAGCGTAGAAACTCTGCCTTCAGTTTATATAGCGATTAAACAACACCAAAATGCTCTGCATTTAAACATGAATCACAAAGTCCTCATTTACAATATGTTACAATAAAAAACGGGACGAGGAGACAGGTACCTTGTCCGCCCTCCAATTACCGCCAACATTTCACCTTCCTGCTATTAATCAGAATTCTTCAAAAAACTTTAGGCATTTTCAAAGAGCGGTGTAATTTGCTATTATTGTTCAATTTCGGTAACACATTCGCTTTTGATCTTTTCAACTAGAAATTGCAGTGCATCAACAACATGTGGTCTTATATCGCCGCCTATCAGTACATACATTATGTCGTCGCCAAGTTCAAGTTGGCCTTCATTAAGCCAAACCCTGACATAGAAAATACCATCCATCTTATAGGTTTCAGCAATCGCAGTATCAACCTTTGCTGCATCATAAGTAAATTCCATTCCCGTTACCATTGAACCGTCATCAATGCCTTGTCGCACCTTGGCTTTAGGCGTTTGGCGCACAACACCATTATGAACTAAAAACATTCCTTCCTGTAAAGCCGCCGGGTCAGTTTTTGCTTCTTTGAGCCATTCATCCATTGATGGCGATAGCTTTTTCATTTTTTCATTAATCATAAACTAATACCCTCCCATTCTACATACTCTTTAACTTGCTTCATAATTTCAGGACACAATACGACTAGCGTCACAGCATATCAATGTTACGCAAGAGAATTCTCTTTACTAAAATATTTTTTTCGTTTGTAAAAAGTATATATTAATACTGTAATCGACGATAACGCATTCTCGAAAAAAGGTTGTTGACCATATTGACCATATTGGCCATATTGGCCATATTGTTGGCTATATTGTATAAACAGAAGAACACTTACTACTAAGAAGTAAATATTGTAGGTTACCATAAACCAGTAACCCCTACTGCCGTCTACTGTTTTCCTGATATTTTTTTATTTCAAATGCATGTATCATCATTTCTTTCAAAATGAAGTTCAGGTAAAACGATTCTAATTTCCTTTTCTGCGTTTTCCTTCTGCCAGTATACTAT
Organism: Peptococcaceae bacterium BRH_c23; assembly: GCA_000961805.1. The sequence goes on from LADV01000281.1 coordinate 9,297, forward strand.
AAATCTGATTTTCGCTGTTTTTGGTACATTGTTGTTTTTTTGCTTTCTATCCTCTATTTGTTTTATCAACTGTTTTGAGAATTTCAATACCGCTTGGCCTTTTGAATTACGGCAACAATCTCTGTCAATCGTAAGTTCATCACCGCTATTCAGTTGCGAAATAAGATGTTGACAGGATGAAAAAAAGTCCAGCCATACATCTTTATAAGTTAAATGCAACGCTAATTGACAGGGTGGCAAGTAATCCTCCGAATCATTAACTCGTTCAAGACCTTCTGTTTTTATAAATTGAAGATAATTGCTATTATAGTGGATGCTCAGGTTACGTTTCGCCCTTGTCATGGCAACATACAACTGTCGTATAGCTTCCTCCGATATAAGTTTAAACTGATCAAGCATCAGGAACACATTGTCAAACTCTCGTCCCTTCGCCTTATGAATCGTGGAAACAAAGATTGTTTCGCTGTTTCCGCCCAAGAAATCTTCCAGCTTCGATTCGCGGATAAAAACTTCTAGATCCGATTTGTATTTACTTTTTGGATTAGTCGCCTCAAAATCTTTGATGATCTTGAGACATATCTCTCGATTTATGCTGCTACCAAACCTTTCACTTAACTGACCTTTGGCATTTTCCCAGATATCCTCGTTAATAACATAAATATCTTCCGACAAATTGAGCTGGCTTAGAAAAAAACGGACTTCAAGAAGGTTATACAAATTAAATCCATCATTTGACTGGATCAGTTTTGCCTGCATTCCATTCTTCACAAGCAATCCGGTAATCTGTAAAGCTTCTTCATTCGTCTTGGTCAAAACACACGTCGTTCCTGTAAGTTCCTCTGAGAGGATATCATCTACTAAGGGTGTAATGAGGTTAGAACTCCTATATTGAACCAATTTTATTTTTCCTGTATCACTCTGTAATACAGTAAGTAGGAATTTCTCGATTTGCCAAGTCGATTTCAGGATACTTAATGAACGGTTTTTGTTTTCTTTTCTCTTGATAAAGGCTGTTAAATCTTTTGTAAAGGCTAAAACCTTTTCTTCAATGAGAAGATTTATAACTTCTATTACTTCCTCTTTTACAATTCCTAAATGGTCTGAGATATAATCAATTCTTGATTCTGCTTGATCATCGCTTAAGTGTTTTCTGCTTTTAGTCGATAAAAGTTTCTTAATGATTCGCGTTGCTTTCTCTTTTTGCCTCTCATCAAACCTGTCCGATGTGTTAATCCTATAGATGGCTTCCTGAGCATTTTTGCTGAGAATACTGTCCGCAAATAATTTGGGCATATTCTGGCCGCGCTTTAGATAACCGGCTTCTTCTAAGGCTGCAATGGCTGTCTTTACCCTTGTTTCGATTTGTATGATGTTATCGTCCCAACCAGCCTTCCGAGCAATCTCTAAAGCGGATTGAGATACTTTGGACCGAGATCTGGTAAGGTCTTTAATTGCTTTCCATACCTGTTGGATTTCCTGGATACTAAGTTTGGTTTGGTTTGGTTAAGAAGAATAAAATGTTTACTCAGGTCTTCATCATTAAACAGCACAAAACAATCGGCAGAGATAGTTTCATCTCGTCCAGCCCTTCCAGCTTCTTGAATATAATTCTAAAGAGAATCGGAAATATCATAGTGAATGACCATACCAACATCTTTCTTGTCTACTCCCATTCCGAAAGCAGAGGTTGCCACCATGATTTGGAGCTTGCCTCTGATAAATGCATCCTGATTTTCAGTTTTTTCTTTCTTCTCCATCTGGCCATGATATGGCTTTGCCTGATAACCATCTTCTGTTAATCTTTGTGCCAATGAATATGCCCTTTTTGTGCGTGAAACATAAATAATTGTCGGGCAGTTTTTTTCTTCAATCAAATTTCTAACGGTATTATATTTTTCTTCTTCGCCCTCTTTCTCGATCACGTTATAACGAAGATTGGTTCGTGAGGCACTAGAACTGTAAACCTCAAGGTCAAGAGATAGTTTTTCCTTGAAATAATCTCGAATATCCTCGATAACCTTTTGTTTTGCTGTAGCGGTAAAACAAGAAACGGGAATTCCATCTTCAATATTTTTCTTTTTCTGTAGTGATTTGATGAAGTCGCCAATATATAAATAGTCAACTCTAAAATCCTGACCCCATGACGAAAAACAGTGTGCTTCGTCGATCACAAACCGAACAACATTTCTTCCCAGAAGCAAGCGTTCAATTGTCCTTGAACGTAAAGACTCTGGGGAGATATAAAGAATGGAAGCAGAACCATCTTCAACTCTTTCAAAGGACTTTGCCCTTTCAATGGGGTCAAGCAAGCCATTAATCGTAACTGCATCTGTGATACCCAATTTTTCCAGATTATCAACTTGGTCTTTCATCAACGATTGCAATGGGGAAATTACGACCGTCAAACCCCTTGAGTTGATTCCACTCATTAAAGCCGGCACTTGGAAAGTAATGGACTTTCCACCACCCGTAGGGAACACCGACAAGAGTGATTTATTAGCAACGGCGGCGTAGAACTCCTTTTTGTCTTTTAGTAGATAATAAAAAATTTGTTTTAATGTATTGCTTGTCTGTTGAAAAGCCGAAACCTCATCAAAGAAAAGATCTTTGGCCTTTATTGAATCATTTAACGGGTTGTTGGTATCATCTGTTTGCAGCTTATCATCCTTGAGGAGAGCATGATAAGGTTTAGTTGGAAACAAAAGGGGAGAAAGAAATAACGTATCTATTGCGTTCAAATCACTGATCTCAGCGGCATGAATTGCATGATGAATGTATTTTAGATCATGATTGAAAATGTTATGACCGCAAACATACTTTGACCCGTGCAGAAATTTAATGAAGTCAGCAACAGAAGTGGAGTGAAATGAACTACCATCCCCCTTGACACTACCGATATCAAGAATTCTTCTACTATTTGGCTCAACTTCGGTATCAATAAAAGCGATAGATCTCATGTTCTTCCCCCCCTTTCGAAAAAACTTTAAAGTAATGGCCATACATTGATAATCTGCCGGGTTTCATTGTATTCCAGTACCAAAGGACATCATTAGACTTGTATCTTACTTTTTCGCCGAAACTTTCCAATATTCCTTCCATGATTACCAAATCTTTCAAAAATCACGAGAATAAGATTGCGATACACTTCTAACGGGATCTACTATTTTCCTTTTAATAGAAATACAAAAAGGCACCAGTTTATTTTAACCGACACCCTTTTAAGAATTTTTAAATTCGCCATGTTACAACACGGGAGCACTTAAGATTAGAAAACTTTTCTTCCTAGCGTGAGTAGTCGAGTTTGAATTGCTCCAATATTCCGACCTAACTTTGATGATAACTCATTTAGAGGAACCCCAACATCAAAGTCCTTAATCAGTTGATTATCTTCTTCTGGTCCCCACGGATTGGAAGGTAGATTATTAGTGACTTCTGACTCTATTTTACCTAGCTTTGTTAAACGTAACCGTATTGCGCCTACTGTTCGACCGTGCTCTTCTGACAATTCCTTAATTGTTCTTCCATTGTCAAATTCTTTAACCAATTCTTCGTCATCCGAAATAGTCCAAGCTTTACCAGCACTTGATGGAAGTCGGTTGCTTCTTTTTTCTTTAGCCTCCAAAAGCTCTAAACCTTTTATTGCAAGAAACAGCGCTCTCACGGTGTTGGGGTTCTGAAAAGGACCCTCTATTTGCATAAACTCCCCTGTATGAGGATCCACTCCATTAGCCAAAGCTGCAACAATCTTGATTGCACTTCCTATATCCACAACCCTATCTCCCTCTATGTAAGTTTAATTCATAATCAAATGTCTCTCATACGTCTAGCTATCGAGAATTGTTTCGTCGAGGAATTCTTCTCTTGTTATACATTGACTCCAATCCCTCTTAAGATAAATCTTGCACTATAACTTACGCTTATAGAAGCTAAATCAGTGTTAATCTTAAAGTTTGTTTCGGCTGTTCCAAAAAGCTAAACTAATTGATTTGCGGAGGTCGATTCAGACTTAGCAATGATTATCATTACACTTTTGTCAGGACGAATAGCAATTACTAGTAGGTCCCCTTCGCTTGCTTCACTCATAACCATGTTTTCCGAATAATTAAGTCTATATTCTGCTGACAGAGAAGGGGTATTTTCTCTTAAATCATACCAAGAGATAGTTCCGAAATCTAATAACTCCTCTGATTCTTCGTCTGACAAATATAAAAATGTCGATGGAACATCAAGCAGCTTTTCACTTCCTAAGATTTTTTCAATGTTAGAGACTTCGTTAAACTCATACTGATTTGACCTGAAGTTATTAATTTCAGCGGCACTCAGATATTTGCTAGCAGTCGAAATTAAATACTTCGCGAGATTCTCTTTTTGCAATATTGTCGCAGACTCCCACTCATTTTTCGTTATTAAATTCAAACTATATTTCATCCGACAGCTTCTCCATATTCATCGAAATATTCTTTCTCAGTCCCTGGAAATTCATCAATCAGTATTGTTTTAATTTGAGGTTCATTATTAAAAACCTTCATCCAAATAGTAAAGAAACCAATTGCCTTTGCAAGGTTTATAATACTCCGTTTCACACGTTCGCAATATACAGTATTCTTAACTTCATTCCAGGTAATCAGTGACTCTTCCGCTATACCTAAGGCTTCATTCCTGAATTTATAACGTCGGTCTTTTTTAGGTTCTCTTCCTGCAATCCCTGGATAATACCCTAGATCAAGTATTTCATAAAGTCTTCTGGCCTTACTTAGAAGGCCTGCTTCTTGAGTTCTTAAGTATTCTTCATTTATTTCCGGCAATGCTCCAACATATTTGAAAGCTAGGAAAGTGTTATGTTCATCAGGCCAGATACGAGTATCCCTTTCGCCCAAGCCTATTTTAGTACTTTTACTACTATTGCAGTGAGAACATGCTAAAAGGAGATTATTCCAGTTCGTCTCAGATCCGCCTCTATGTTTACATTCAACATGTTCCACATGAGGAACATGCTTTATCGGTAATTCACAATAAGAACAATAGTAGCCAAGTCTCTCCAGCAAAAACTCCTGTGCTTCAGAATAGTGATTGATCGTCAGATATGGAGAATCTCCTTTATGCACTGGCCTCATCGTCTTGCCTCCAACTCAGCTTTTTTGGCATAATATTTTTGTTCGATAAAAGCATAGTAGGCTACATTGTCTCCATACCTTTTTGATAATATGTCCAAGTCCAATTTAAGGTCTTTTAGTTTTGCTTCATCAAATTGTTTAAGTCCATCGAGCGCCGAAAAGTATTCAAAGGCCGACTTATACATTTCCAGTTTGTGAGCACTATATTGTGGCATTTCAATACCCATAACCTCTTCAGATATATCTTCTATACTCGCACCCACATAGTCCTCTAAGTTTGTACCATCCAATGTTACAAGTTCACCTTCACCTAAAGACTGAATTATAAATGGCGAGTGAGTTGTTGCCACAAATTGCACTTTGGGAAATATTTTCTTCAAGTCACCGACAACTTGTCTCTGCCATTTAGGATGCAAATGCAAATCCAACTCATCAATTAAAACAACACCCGATGTTTCCAAAAGTAAGGTTTGTTTCAACTGAGGATTCAATTTTGCCATTCTAAAGAAGATATCTGCGACAAGTGAAATCATCCCTTTATATCCGTCACTAAGTTCAGAGAACTGGATAAGTTCACCATTGATATGTTCTAGCATCAGTTCCCCGTGCTTAACTTTAAAGTCCACTCTGCTTCCCTTACCTGCTGCACTTTCCACGATCTTCGTCAATGCATCCATCAACATTATATACATCTGTGTATTATGTGGATCTTCCAGATACTCATAGCGCAGCTCTTGGATGTAATTCAACATTTTAAAGTATTTGGTTTCCTTTAAAAGACTCCCTGAATAGCCATACACTCTAGAGGTGGAATCGATTCCCGTATTACTAACACGGTCTTTTGAAGCACGTAAACAGCTATAATAGGCAATGACAGGTAATATCACATCAATATCATTAGCAGTATTTACTTTTTTGGCAATCTTTTTTGTTACTTCTGACAAATCCTTTAAGCCACCAGTTTTTGTATGGCCTTTTTCGTCAAGTTCACGAGACCATTCTATCTCCAGGCCATTTATTTCTCCGAGGCACGCAACCTCTACAGGATATTGCTTGATGAGACCCTTTGCAGACACTACCGATTTAATACTTCTGACATCGTTTTTGTAAATATTTCTAAAATCCTTGGCACTACTCATAAATCCTCTAACCCAGCCACCTAAAGCAACACACATTCCCTCGAGAACGGATGTCTTTCCCTTTCCATTATCACCCACAAAGACTGTGAAATCCTTTGCTAATTCAAAGGTTCTATCATCAAATCCTCTAAAGTTTTTAAGGGTGATTTGTTTTATATAAAACTCATTGTTCGGCATTATATCCACAGCCTTTCTTGACTTCATTAGCAACATCTTAATTTACATAAGTCGATTCCCTCAGCATTGCAGTTAATATTTCCCAATTATATTCTATTCGTTTTTTCTACGTTATTCAAGACTAAGTTTTCTTACAGTTCACTCTATACAGTTCTAACTGTTTCAATTGTCATCATTAGTAAAAAAGTCCGTATTAAGCTTTTTTATTTCATAAATCATTTCTGCAGAAACACCCAGACCGAGAGATTTTTAGAGAAAGTCGATTTAGATATTAATCCTTACTCATTGATTCCAGTAACTTCTGAAGATATTCTAGTTGTTCAGGCAAAAGCTTTTTCGCAGTACCCAGTAGTCGTTGGATTTCTGGTCCCAAGAC
>LADV01000114.1 GCA_000961805.1 Peptococcaceae bacterium BRH_c23
TCTGAATCACTTCCCATAATGACCCCAATCTGGCTCATCTAATTTTCGCCCCTCTTTCCCTAATCTTACGTTTATCCTTACCCTTATCCTTACTTTTACTCTTTTCCTTACCCCTAACCATAGCAAAAACCCAGACCAGAGCAGATTACACCCTTTTAATCAGAGTGAAACCTACCCGCCTGGGCTTTTATCCCTTCGGTGTGATTTGATTGCTCAATCAAACCTGTACCACTTGGACAAAATCAATTGCCCTAGGTACACTTTCGCTCATAGTCAGGCAATTTACGGCAGCCTGGTAGAAACTTGCGGACCATATCACCGCGGTTATATGAACTCCTTATGAATTTTGGATAAGTTCATTTTACAAGAAGGTATCCTTAAGGTCAATAGAAAATCGAACATTAATATTTATTTAAATAAAAACGTTCGATTAGGCTCAGTAAATCTTTTGCTTTTCCTACACAACCAATTTTGATCAACCCTATTCTTTACTCTTCGCGACTTCAACCCCCGCCCATTCTTCATAGCATTTAACAACAGAACACATATCTTCATTGGCATACCCTTTTAGGATGGCCATCTGTAACATTTCCTTGACGAGGGAAAGTACTGGCACGGGCACTTGGAGTTGGGCAGCAATGCTCGTGGCTAAGCCCAAGTCTTTATACATTAACGGTATACCACCGGCTTCCGGTTGGGGTTAACCTGCGACCAAAATGGAAGCCCTTCCACATCACCCGCTACGGTTAAAGCATAGGACCCTACTTGGTTCGCTAGTTTTACAGCTTCTGGCAAAGGGAATCCCCGTAATAAGCCCGATAATAAGCCTGCCGCAAAAGCATCACCTGCCCCGATAGGGTCAACAATCTGCTCGACCGTAAAGCCCGGAACCAGACCCGTTTCTGTCTGATTAGCATAATAAGCTCCACCTGCACCGAGCTTAACCACAACTAGTTTGGCTCCATGCTCTATTAATTGGCTGGCAATTGACTCCGGTTTCATTTCCCCTGTCAGAATGAACCCTTCTTCAAGTCCCGGTAAAACAATGTCACTTTCCCCCGCAATGTTCATAAGTGTTACTTTCGCCTCTTTAGGAGACCAAAGCTTTAGTCGAATATTGGGATCGAAAACCACCGTCACAGCATTTTTTTTGGCCAAGCGGATGGCCTGAAATATCGTCTCTTGACAAGATGAACTTAAAGCAGGTGTGATCCCAGTGATATGCAAAAATTTTGCTTTTGCAATATATTCCTCATTTAAATCATTAGGGGTCATCTCACTAGCGGCTGAATTTTTACGATAATAAGATATTTTGGGTTCTTGCCTGATTTGTCTTTCTTTAAAAAAGACGGCCGTCGCATGCTGCTCATCAAAGATAACCTGTGAGGTATCCACCCCTTCACCCCGGATATAATTGCGGACATAAAGTCCAAATTCATCCTGACCTAACCGGCTAATCCAACCGCATTGATGTCCTAATCTGGATAACCCTATCGCAACATTAGATTCCGCTCCCCCGATGGATTTTTCAAATTGGCCTGCATACCTTAAAGGACCCACCGATGTGGGAATAAAAAGGACCATAGTTTCACCGATGGTTACGACATCCAAAAATCTCCACTCCCGCCTTCCACTTCTTTGAAAACATAATATCTCTCTACCTTCCTGGATTAGTTCCCTTTATCCTCACCCCCCTCCCATTGGGGGGAATAACGCTAATTGGTCTGAATCCTGCAAAACATAGTCATCAGATACCGCTTTACCATTAACTCGGACGATGGAAACGTCAGACAGGTGAAGCTCTAAAAGATTCAAGGCAGTTAAGACTGTAATTCCTTCGGGCATGTTCCACTCTTCCATTATAAAACGCCCAATTCGGAGACTGGCAAATAGTTTTATAACAACACGCAACGTCACCACCCCTTTACCACGGGAATATTGGTTCACCTTGATTAAATGTAAGCTCTCCAGGCTGAGTCAAAACTTCGATTTGGGAGTGGGCCTGTGCCTCTTCAAGTAAAGCTTCACTAATCACGATCTCCTCTAACTCCAGAGTGTTTTTGATCCACACGATTCGATGTTTCCCGCGCTCTACCCCATTACAGGTTTTGACTACAATCCGCAGAGCGTCCTCTTTGCTGCCCGCCACCATCGGGATTTTGACTGGTAAAATCTCAGTACTAGTAAAAGAATTGGTATACGTCGAACCGAAGTCTATGTCGTCAAATAAGTTTCGGGCAACGACATCGACAACCCCCATTCCATTGGCGTTTCCATGCGTTTCTTCAGTTAAACCAAAGATAACGCTTTTTTGAAATCTCGGACCGCCGCTACAATACTTGTTAATATATAGGCCCGTCACATTAGGATCTTGACCGTCCCCACTGATGTTTTTTCCAATCTCTTCGATCACTAACACGTCAAACTCGGGAAATAGGAGTTGCCCCATTATTTTTTTGCTTTCTTCGAGTAAGGCCCGCTCTTTATCCATGGCTAGAATTTCAGGGCGTGAAATTACTTCTATTTTATAGGTTTGTTCATATGCATTTTCCACAATTCCCAGGGCAAATAACACCTTCGATTTCTCAACAATCATTTGAGCAGCCTTGGGAATTAATTCCGCAAAACGCCCAAAGCCCTGGTGATGTAAGGAGTCCGCTCCAATTTGTTTGCCTAATCCAATCGTAATCATCTTCGCCACGCCACTCTCAATGGGTCCCCTGAAGGCGGTATGAGCTTTCACACGGGCAATCACGATGATCCCCTCCGCTTGAAGAGCACTTTGGGCGACGTAGATCGGAAGCCCTGGTTCAAGTTCTCCGATACTCACCACCTCCAGGGAGGCGTCGACCGGAACTCCCATACTGTCTGGAGTAATCCCGTAGGTTGCTAAAACGCCCGCTTGTCCTAAAGCCGTTGCCCCGCCATGGCTCCCCATAGTTGGAATAATAAAGGGTTTTGCTCCTGCTGTGATCAATTCATTGACCAACGTCTTGGTTATTACCTTGATATTGGCAATTCCCCTGCTTCCAACCCCGATGGCAATGGTTTTGCCTTGGAGATGAGTTAAATGAGGTATTAGTTGAGCCCTAACTTCTTGAACAACATCGTCAATTCGATCTTGCTTAAAGAGCTGTTTAACCTTTACGAACTTGGGCAGTGGAATATCGCTAAACCGTTTCAAATTTAAAGATTCCAACACTCTTCCCCCTTATTTGAGAACCCCTAAACAGTCTAAGGCAAGTTTCATCTCCTGAACTTCTTCTTCCGTTGGCAAGCGAAAGGGCGGCCTGATTCCAGCAAAAGGAATGCCTCGCAAACTGAGAGCCGCTTTGTAGGGCGTAATGTAGGGCCCTATTTTGAGGGCTTTCCGAATATTAATTACGAGAAACTGCAAACGGACCGCTTCTTGATAATGGCCGGCCATAAACTCCTCATACATTTGGACCATAATCTCCGGGAAGACATCGCCGACCGCTGAAACTACACCCCTTGCTCCCATCATCATGGCAGGCACTACCATAGAGTCCGTTCCAATCACAACTGTGAAGTCCTTGCCTAGTAAATCGATGTACTCACATAAGCGATCCAAATCTTTGGAAGAATCCTTCACGCCGTGAATATTGGAATAGTGATCTGCTAACTTCTTAACCAGAACAGGCTTGAGATCATTTTTAGCATTACTAGGGATATTGTAAAGATAGATGGGCAGCTCCGGCACACTCTCGGCGACCGTGCCAAAATGATTGTACAGACTCTCGTTATCATGAGGAAAGTACCAAGGCGCTACAATAGCCACTGCATCGGCACCGACCTCTTGAGCATATTCTGTTAGTTCAACGGTCTCCTCCGTGCTTATTTCACCCGTTTGGACAATCACAGGAATACGGCGAGCTGTTTGCTCGACAGCAATACGGATCAGGTCCTTCTTTTCTTTCATTTTAAGGACAGGGCCCTCTCCATTGGTACCGGCAATAAAAAGTCCATGAACCCTATTTTCTATCAGGTAGTCAATATAATGACGTAAAGTCTGTTCATCAATCTGATGATTTGAATCGTAGGGTGTCAGTACGGCCGGGATGACACCTCTTAAGTTTAGTCTTTTCATGTCATTTTCAGCCTCCAGTGCCTTATTCATACTTCATGACAGCCCCACGAAAAGCGGACTTGACCAGATTCGCATAAAGGGCCAAATATCCTTTTCTCATTTTAAGCATCGGCTCTTGCCAAGCTTCAAAACGCCGCGCCATTTCTTCCTCGCTCACTAGGAGATCAAGCCGACGATTCGGAATGTCAATACTTATGCGATCCCCGTTTTCCACAATAGCCAGAGGGCCTCCTTCTGCTGCCTCGGGACAAATGTGACCCACAAATCCTCCTCGGTTGGAGCCGGAAAATCGGCCATCTGTGATTAAGTAAACATGTTCGGCTAGGTCATAGCCATCAAGAAGTTTGAGCGGTGTATACATCTCCCTCATACCGGGTCCACCTTTTGGCCCTTCATAGCGGACGACGATGATATCCCCGCGCTCAATTTTCTGTTCCTTAATAGCCAAAATAAGCTCTTGTTCAGAGTTAAATACGACAGCTGGCCCTTCTACTTGCAGACGTTCTGCAGGTATAGCCGACGGTTTGGCAACTGCACTTTGAGGGGCCAGATTTCCTCTCATAATAGCTAACCCACCATCCGGTTTAAAGGGATTCTCAAGGGGTCGTATCACCCTTTCATCCTCAATATGGGCATCTCTAACATTCTCCTCAACTGTATAACCGCTCACAGTCAAGGCCTCTCCGTGGAGCATTGGCAGCAATTGGTGCATCACAGCAGGAATTCCCCCTGCCCGATGGAAATCGACCATATCGTAGGCGCTAGCAGTCATCACAGACGCAAGATGAGGGGTTTCCATACTCAAGCGATCGAAATCATTAATCTCTAGTGAAAGGTCCGCTTCCTCAGCTAAGGCCAGTAAATGCAAAACCTGATTGGTTGAACCCCCAATTGCTAGACCGACGCGAATCGCATTTTCTAGAGCCTGGGCCGTGATGATTTGTCGAGGGTTGACTCCTTCACGAACGAGATCAACCACCCTGTTACCTGATTCACGGGCCACCTGCAACCGTTTGGAATAAGTAGCGGGAACTGTTGCACTTCCTGGAAGAGAGAGTCCCAACACTTCGCTTAAACACGACATCGTATTCGCTGTTCCGAGCATGGTACACGAACCGGGAGTCGGACAAGCTGATTTTTCTACATAGGTGAGCTCTGCTAAATCGATTTTTCCGGCATGGTACTCCCCGACGGCAATTTCGATTTCATTCACATCAATATCCCGGCCATGTCGAGTTCCCGGTTCCATGGGACCACCATTAACCAGAATCGCCGGTAAATCCAGACGGACAGCTGCCATGAGCAAAGCCGGAACTGTTTTATCGCAAGAACCTAATAAAACCAGTCCATCAAACCGGTGAGCTTCCACCATAACTTCTATGCTGTGAAGAATCACTTCACGTGAAGGAAGAATATAGGTCATTCCTTCGTGTCCCTGGGCAATTCCATCACAGGGCCCGATCGTTCCGAACTCTACCGCCATACCACCCTTTTGCGCGATCCCTTCTTTGACAGCGGCCGCGACCTCTTTCAGGTTAAAGTGCCCAGGGCATACGGTATTCCAAGTATTGACGATGGCTATCACCGGCTTTTTAAAATCGTCATCCATATATCCCATAGATCGATATAGGCCACGGGCCAATGCCCCTTCCGGAACTCCCAACAGGGATTGGCTTCTCCAACTCATATTTTTCTCTCCCTTTGAATAAGGGTGCAATTGTCATTAAAAGACATCATTGCACCCGTTTTCAATATTATTTTGAACTGACTAGTTTCTCAACATCCACTTTGTAGGTGCTTCCTAAAAGCTGTTTCATAACCTTTTCGATCCGTGAACGTACTAATCTTAAGTTGTATTTCTCGGCATTTGACAACATGGCCCTTTGAGCCCCCATCGAGAACCCTCTTACTTCCATAGCTGCCTTAAAAGCAACCGGGAACGGTGCCGCATTCATAGCACGCAATAATGCCAGGAAAGAATACTGTAACTCCATTGCTTTCGCATAGTCCTTTTCCAGGAAAGCATTATAAATTCCCACAATCACTTCCGGAATAATGCCGGCACTTGCTGTCATACTTCCCTTCGCTCCGGCCATCAGGGCAGGGAAAAAGGTCTCCTCTCTACCGACTAGAAAGTTAAACTTATCATGGGTCCCGGCCAAGCGTATTTTATCCATGAAGTGCATATTATCTGACATGCTTCCACTACTATCTTTCATACCGACAATGTTCTTGTTGCGGCTCAAGCGTTTAACCACATCATAGGAAATAGGTGCTGTAAACATCGGAATATTATATAAGATAATCGGTATATCTACGGCCTCAGTAACCGCCTCCATGTGACGCTCAATCATTTCCTGACTGGTCGGCAAATACCAGGGAGTCGTAATGACAACCGCCTCACAGCCTAAACGCAAAGCTTCTTGTGCCATCCGAATCGAGCCTTTAGCGTGCGTATCCGCAGCTCCCGGTGTAACCGGAACCCTACCTGCAGCTTGATCAACAACAATCTCCATGACCCGGATCTTTTCCTCAAGGTCCATTTGCACGAATTCTCCCACCGTACTATTAGGGAAAAGACCATTAACCCCTTGCTGGATTGCAAATTCCGTTGATTGTCGTAATGATAATTCATCAATTTCTCCATGTGCATCAAAAGGGGTAAGCATAGCAACATAGACACCTTCGGGTTTATACACAAAGATCACATCCTTCCATAATTTTGTCTTTAGTTGAACGAGTCACTCTCTCGTGTTCAAAGCTTTCTTTTAGACAAGCTTTAATTGTGCTAATTTTTCTTGCCCAGGCGTCCCTAACTCATCCCAACCTCGTAGAAAGTAATATTCTTCAAGCATTTCTTTCAGAGGGGTCCGGTTCCCTTGAGCAGGTCCATCGGGCATTTCCTCATCGAGTAACCGCGCTGGTAAAGTATCTGGTTCGACTCCTTCGCGCAGATTAAAGAGCCGGGTAAGGTTATAGATCCGTTCCCCGGATTCTAAAACATCTTCAATTTCTTTAAACCTCTCCAGCCCGGTTGCTGCATAGATCAATCGGACAAGCTGACGAGGAGAAAGGGCAAACGTTGCGAAAAGACACATCCCTATCGAATCCACGATGGAAATAAGATCTTGTTCATTCTTTACATACTCTGCTTTAAATTCAATGGAGTAGGGGTCGATCCGGCCTTGGTTTTGCAAAGCTTCTGCTGCAATAGGCCAACTTCTAAGATGGCATCCCCCTCGGTCACTAGTAGCATAAGCTAGTCCCATGGCATAGGCACCCCTGGGATCATACGCTGGTAATTCTAATCCCTTGACATGCATTGCAAAAACTTCGGAGCCTTGCCCTAATTTTTGTGCCGCTGCTTTAGTTCCTAAGCCCAAGAGCTGGCCCAGACCTTCACCCTTACCAATTTGGTGAAGCATCTGAATCATACTATCCGTATTCCCGAACTGTAAGGCGTAGCCTATCTCTTCTTGGCTGATGATTCCTCGCTGAACACATTCCATGGCAAAGCCAATGGCATTACCTGCCGAGATGGAGTCGATCCCATACTGATCACAAATGTGTTCAGCAGCCACCACCGCACCATAGTCACCATTTCCACACTGAGTTCCAAAGGCCCAGGTATTTTCATATTCAGGTCCCTCGGTGTATTCCCCTTTATACTTACCTTGCTTAACTTTGGAGAACTTACTGCAGGCCACAGGACAGCCAAAACACGCTTTATCCTTCTCAACTAAATCCTCACGCATCCGGTCCTCGCTGAGTGCCTCGGCATATTCGTTGACTGAACTTTGAAAGTTCTTCACTGGATGAACTCCTAGCTCATTCATTGCGGAGTAGATCACATTTGAGCCATAACGTTGCCTGCCCCCACCTGTATCAGGATGGATCGCTAGCTCATTGTAAGCTTCTTGATTAATCATCATAAAAGCTTCCGGATCAAAGATTTTTAGGGTCTGGGTGCCGCGTGCCACAAGGGCCTTGAGATTCTTAGACCCCATCACCGCTCCTACTCCACCCCGACCAAAACCTCTCATTTCCGAGATGATCGCACTGATAGGAATCAATTGTTCCCCTGCTGGTCCGATACAAGCCACCCGATAATCCGCACCGTATTCCGCTTTCAATCGGTTATGGGTTTCTTCACAATCTAAGCCCCAGAGGGAATCTGCTGGTTTAAAGCTAATCAAGCCATCTTCAATTAAAATGTTCACTGGGGCTAGAGCCTTTCCTTTGATGACTACCACATCGTAACCTGCCCGTTTGAGCTCTGGCCCTAAGAAACCGCCGGCATTCGAATCAACCCATATTCCAGTTAAAGGACTCTTTGTTCCCACAACGGTTCTGCCACTTAAGGGTGCTAGGGTTCCGGTTAAAGGACCTGTTGCAAACACTAAATAATTCTCGGGAGATAAAGGATCGCAGCCCGGATCTACTTCATCGTAAATGATCCGCGCGGCCAAACCTTTTCCGCCAATATAACGGCTCAACAATTCAGGGGATAACTCGGTCACGGTCCAAGTCGACGTGGTTAACTCAATATCAAGTCGTTTTCCTGTATAACCATAACTCATTGATGACCACCTCTTTTCACGGCTTTCGCCGGACACATCTGAGCACATAGGTACTTTCCAGTACACGTATCGCAAAAAATCGGATATCCCTTTTGATCAATCACTCTGGCTTCGAAGGGACAAGCATCAAAACACAGGTAACATTGCGTACACTTTTCACGGTCGACTTGAATCACTCCATTGACTTGGTGAAGAGCTTCGGTAGGGCAAGCTTCAAGACATTTCGGGTTAGAACATTGACGGCAGACGGAGACGACTTCTTCTTCCGGCCAATGGCTTACCATCTTGATCTTGCTATTATCTTCCGCAGTCCCTTGATAATGAACCTGGAAGCAAGTCTGTTCACAAATTCGGCAACC
>LADV01000292.1 GCA_000961805.1 Peptococcaceae bacterium BRH_c23
CTTCTTTGTCTAACATCATCAGGTCATTTGGGCATGCATACATGCAAGCTGTTTTGTCTTGCCCTTTACATCCGTCACATTTTTCTGCAATTACAAAACTTGGCATTCGTTTTACCTCCATCATTCATATATTTTTTTGAAATTTCACAAGAGAAATAATTCTCTTGTGAAATTTTCAACCAACAGTTAGCTTACTTTGAAGCGTAATACTTGAGCAGAATTTTTAAGACCTCTGGACGACTAAATTCGCCTGGTGGAAGCTCACCAGCTGCAAGCATTGCTCTCAACTTTGTGCCACTAATTTTCAGATGATCTTCTTTACCGTGTGGGCAAGTTTTTTCAGTAGTCATACCATCGCATTTAGAGCAATGCATAGCTGCTGTCACTTTAATAGGTTGGCAGAGAAGTTCGCCTGGTTTGAAGAGGTCAAATATCTCTTGGGCTTGATATGCGGAATAATAGTCGCCTACACCTGCGTGGTCACGACCCACTAGAATGTGGCTGCAACCAAAGTTTTGGCGGAAAATGGAGTGAAGAATAGCTTCGCTAGGTCCTGCATAACGCATTTCCATCGGATAAACTTTCATCACGGCATTTTTCTCATTGAAATAATTCTTCAAGAGAACTTCATAGCACTCCAGACGTGTTTCAGCCGGAATATCGCCCTCTTTGAGTTTTCCTACGATTGGGTGAATGAATAGTCCATCACAGATTTCATTTCCCATCTTGCATAAGAATTCATGTGAACGATGCAACGGATTCCGTGTTTGGAAAGCTGCAACGGTGGCCCAACCCTTTTCATCGAAGATCGCTCTTGTTTGAGCAGGGGTTGCGTAGTAATCGCCGTATTTAGATGCGTAGCCTAGTTGGCTAAATGTGACTAATTCACCACCAACATTGATACTTCCTTGAGCCATAACTTTGACAACACCGTCATGGGCAGCATCATCTGTGAAGAAAACAGCCTTGCACTCTTTGACTTTGTCATACTCATATTTATCATTAACCGTTAAGATACCGCAATAAGTATCAGTTTCATCATCCACTAAAGCTACTTCCATGCCAATTTTAAGGGTTTCAGCTTGTTCAGGAGTAACGGATAATGTAATCGGGAGAGGCCATGCTAAACCATTGGTCAAGTGTTTTGTTTCTACAACACTCTCATAATTAGCTTTGTCCATGAACCCTGTCAATGGGCTGAATGCACCCATCCCAATCATTAATAGGTCAGAAGTTTCTCTGGAAGTCATGCGAATCACAGGCAATGTTTTAGCTTTTGCTAAAGCATCTGCTCTTTGTGACTCAGGGAGTAATACCGGTGTTAACTTTCCACCATGCGGTGGTACTAGTTTCGACATCGTCTTATCCTCCTTCAATTAATTTAATAATGATTGCGAGTCTACTACAGAAACTGGTGTTTATCCTGCTCACTACCAACAATAATTTGCTGGACGATACACTGCATAAACATTGTTTCTGGCATCCCCCCTTTCACTAAATCTTGACCCTTTTTTCACCATATCAGTTATCAGTTAGCTAACCCCAGATCTATAAGCCATAATTATCCCTATCACTTGTAGCATGAGGTTAGCTGAACATCCGATACTTATTCACTACCTATTAACGAGGCAGTATATATGGTCTTATCTCTATTACTTAATTGATTCACAAAGGAATTCGGACATTTCCATGACTTTTAATACATCACCTTTTTCTAAGCCAGCACAAGCGTCATCAAGCATCGTAATGCAGTAAGGGCATGCTGTGACTATAACATCCGCATTTTGTTTCACGGCGTCATTGATTCGTAATTCGCCGAAGCGCTCCCCAAAGGGTACTTCTGCCCAAATCCGTCCGCCTCCACCTGAACAGCAAAGGCTCTTATTCTTAGCTCGATCCAACTCGACAAATTCTACACCAGGAACTGCTTGGAGAAGTTCTCTTGGAGCATCATAGACCAAATTGTGTCGTCCTAAGTAACAAGGATCATGGAATGTGATCTTTTTAGCTTGTTCTCCAGGTAAAGAAAGTTTGCCGTCTTTCAAAAGATTACTCAGAAGTTCCGAATAATGCATAACTTCATACTCTCCGCCCAGTTCGGGGTAGTCCGTTTTGAAAGCATACAGGCAATGAGGAGAGGTTGTAATGATTTTCTTGACGCCTTTTCCGTTGAACAGCTTAATATTTGATTCGGCCAGTTTAGTGAAGAGATCCTCATCCCCGATTTTACGGATGGTCTCACCACAGCAATTCTCTTCAGCCGTTAGCACTCCAAAACTTACTCCAGCTTGTTGCAAGAGTTTGACGACGCTCTTGGCAATCTTTTGACTGCGTGTGTCATAACACGAAGTACAGCAAACATAGAGCAGATATTCCATGTCTTCTGTATAGGCTGGGACATTCAAGCCTTCCAGCCAGTCCGCTCTCTTTTCTTGCGGTCCAGTCCATGGGTTACCATTAGCGTGAAGACTTCCTGCAACAGGCCGTAAATGCCCAGGCAAGATGCCAGCTCCAACTATGGTATTACGCATGGAACGCACGTTTTTGATGATTTCAACGCTCCGCGGACAGTTTGACTGACACATGCCACAGGTAACACAGGCAAAAAGAACTTCTTCATCATCGAAACCTTCTAAACCTAGCTGGCCTTGACGTTGCATTTTACGAATGTTAAATGCTTCGCTAAGCTCGCCAGGAACCTGTCGGTAAGGACATAGATTGGTGCAGAGACCGCACTGCATACACCAGTTAAGCGTTTCGGCTCCTGAAGAAATAATATACTCTCTCATCTCCAGAGATATTTCTTTTATTTCATCCATAATGCTGCTCCTTTGCTATCTAATGGGGGGATGTGACCCCTACTTAGAATCCTTTATAGGGGTTGGGGCCCAGTTCATTTAGTTTCTCGGCAAAGTCATCTAACATAGCAGGTAATTTGTCGTAATCCGTTATAGAGACTTGATCCATTCGCACTCGGGCAGAGTCGAGATCCAGTCTGTTTAAGGTTTCCGACACTTTTGATAACCTGATTTCGGCTAACTCACTTCCTTTAATGAAGTGGCACTGATAATCATCGCCATGCTTGCAGCCTAGAAGGAAAATTCCATCAATTCCCTGTGACATCGAATCGGCAATCCAAACTAAGCTCAAGGAGCCTAAGCATCTTAGTGGGATAACGCGAACCCAAGCATTATATTTGAGCCGATTAATACCTGCCATATCCAAGGCTGGGTAAGCATCATTTTCACAAGCAAAGATAAGAATTCTTGGTTTTTCTTCATCCTCATCAGGTACTTCAATCGATTTGAGGACGTTACCAATCATAGGTACTGAGTAATTCTTAAAGGAGATAATCCGTTCTGGACAAGCGCCCATGCAGATTCCGCAACGCCGACAACGCGTAGGATTTGGCAACGGATTGAATTTCTCATCTTCGTTGATAGCACCGAAAGGACATTCTACTGTACAGCGTTTGCATTGGGTGCATCTTGACATTGCAAAATCCGGGAAAGACATATCCCCTACACGAGGGTGTACAGCCACACCTTGGGCGCTTGATTCCATACATTGAATAGCCTTTAACGCTGCTCCAGTAGCATCTTCAATCGTAGATAACTCATCCATCGGAGCTCGAACGCTACCAGCAGCATAAATCCCTGTCCGGCGGGTTTCATAAGGGAAGCAGATAAAATGGGAATCTGCATAACCGTATTTTAAGGTAGGCATCTCTGGTCCTTGACGATAGGCCAGATTAAGCAGATTCGACCTGAGAATAAATTCTGGCTTAGGACCATCATCCTCTTTACAGTCCTCTTCTGTATCAGCCTTGGCCGCAATATCCTCTCCAAAAGCTGTGGTAGGCACCATACCGTTTGCCAGAACCACCATGTCTACACCTTCGGTTGTGATCGTTTCTCCAGATAGAACATCTGTTGCTTCGATAAGCAGATTCTTCTCGCCATCTTCGGTGATACCATTGATATCTCCTCTGACGAAAATACCTCCATCTTTTTGCACTTGTTGATACAGGCGTTCATACTGACCTGATGCTCGCATGTCTTTGTAGAAAATGAAGACATTGGCTTCCGGATTTTGTTCCTTTAGGTAAGTCGCTTGTTTCAAAGACTCCACACAACATGTTGCAGAGCAGTAAGGCAAGTGTTCCTGATCGCGAGATCCTGCGCATTGGATAAAGGCAATACTCTGCACTTCTTTGCCGTCAGGGCGTACAATTTTACCCTCGGAAGCTAATTCTTCCATTTTTTGACTAGTAATTACGTTTTCATATTTACCATAACCAAGATAGTCTAACTTAGTAGGATCATAGGGCACGGCACCTGTAGCAAGAACAACCGAACCGACTCTTTCCTTAACAGTAGTACCATTTTGGTTAATGGAAGCATCGAACATGCCAGGTGCACCAGCGATTTCTAAGATTTCAGCTCCAGTGTATACTGTAACATCAGGGTTGGCTTCAACTTGATTAACCAACTCTGCGATATCAACCGCTTCAGGTGTTGTAAAAGGCGCCTTCCGTGGAGCTTGTTTAAATAAGCCATTCATCCATCCACCAAGCACTGGGCTTTTCTCAACTAAAACAGCTTTGTACCCTGCTTTGGCAGCTTCTAACGCCGCTGTCATACCTGTCAAGCCTCCGCCTACTACTAGGAGGGTTTTGACCATATTTTCGCCTTGGTAAGGTACCGGCAGATCGATATGCTTCACCTTAGCAAGACCCATTCTTATATAATCCTCTGCCATCATCTGGGTATCTTCATCGTTGGCAGGTTGGCTCCAGATGACCTGTTCTCTAAGGTTTACCCTCTCCATAATACAGGAAGAGTCAAATTCAAAAACATCATAATTGACACGTGGGGAGCAAGCAGCTATAAGAAGTGTATTAACACCCTCACTCTCAATGTCATTCTTGATTAGCGCAACCCCTTCCGGTCCACAGAGAAAAGGGTGTGTTTTACATACCGGAACCTTGCCCTCCTTGGTGGCAACCTTGGACAGGCTCTCTATTTTTAGAGATTCTCCGATACTACAGCCAGTACAGATATAAACACCTGTTTTTTTATCCATTGGGCTACCTCCTCACCGTAGATTGAATGGCCTTAAGCGCTGCAGAAGTAGAATCTTTAACCGATGAGGAAACATCCAACGG
>LADV01000215.1 GCA_000961805.1 Peptococcaceae bacterium BRH_c23
GCACTCAACAGAGCATCAATTTCAGCTTGGGACAAGACGTCTCCCATCAAATCCCCCCCTTCAACTCGATATTCGATGTTCGATGTTCGAACGACTAAACGCTGACTGTGGAACTACATATTCGATTTTGTGCTTAACTACAAATCACATACCCAATTTTCGAGCCCTGAACTACTTGCTTCCATTATCCGAGCATAAACAAAATACTGTTATAATTCGAACCACGAACTTCGAATATCGAACCTCGTTACTGGTAGACTAACGACAGAAATAATACATCCGTGATCTTGTTGTCCGCTACTTCATTGAGTTTATTAATTAACTCTGCTCTCAACGCTTCACGGGCATCTGAAGTTTGCACATTCATCAAGGATTTGTTCGCTAAGACCGTATTAACTCTGTCTTTTAAGAATGCATCGCCCTCCTTAAGATGAACGACGGCCTTCTCATCCGTCACTTGAACGGTAATGCTCGTTTTAAGAAAATTTCCACCTTGCAAATTCACTGTAAAATCGCCGATTGGCATAAGCGGTCCTGTCTTTTTAGTTGTTTCTGCCGCCTTGGCACTTATTTCTGGAGTTTTGAAGAGAAATTTTTGTGCTCCAAGGGTCCCCCCTGCGCCAAGCGCAACCCCTAAAAACAGGGTAAGGATCATAATCACAAGAGTTTTTCGATTCATAAGGTTCAATTACTCCTCTACTTTGCAAATCTGATGGCAGCGCCTACGAAATTCTGCAATTCGCTCTATTAGAATCCCGATCTTCTCTGACACCACGTATTTATTTCCACCCGTTAACGTTATAACCGTGTCCGGGGTTTCTTCCATCATTTCAATAAGATCAGGATTTAAAGCAAAGGTTTTACCATTTAGGCGAGTGACATAAATCATAAAACTCCTCCTCCGCAAACGTTGATTTGTGTTTAAAAAAGCAGCTTATTTTGTGGCAAGATTGGCCAAATTTTGTCGATGCCAGTGAAGCACCTGCCCAGTTTCATCCAAACCCTTTTGTTCCTTCTGTAATTCTTCAACCTGAAAGGCCGCAGCTTGTTTTTCCTTCAGTCGCTGGAACTTCTCCGTGTCACGATGCGCTTCTAGTAATACTTGGCGTGCACTTTCCATGACAGCTTCTTGCTGCATCAGTTCCCTCTGACGATCGATAAGCCGCTTACGTTGCTCTAAGGCAAAGATCTGCCAACTCCCTAACTCAGCTGGCCGGTGTTTACCCGCAACCCGTTGTCCCTCTTGAGCATCCTTATAACGATCTTGCTGACTCGCACAGGCTCTGACACAAGCTTGCCAGAGTTGCATTTCGTGCGCGAACTCTCTTTGAGCGATTTCCAAATTCTGTTCTGCGAGTTGAAGACTTGCTTCCAAGCGAAACCGAAATCTTGGCATCGTTTTTTTCTCCTTAATCTAGACTCAACTATAATAATGTTTAAATAAAGTTTGCCCTACCACCTAATTCTCACTCTGGTGAAAAGACCGCTTTCATTTGCTGTAACATTTCTGTGTAGCCAACTTGTTCGCTGACACTTTGGCATATAAACGCCTGAATTCGGTCCATATGTGCGATAGCAGCATCAATTTTAGGATTACTTCCTGGAGTGTAGGCTCCGATATCAATCAAATCTTTGGCATCCTTATAAGTTGCTAAATGGCGACGAATTTTTCCAGATAAGTCCATGTGTTCCGGACTGATAATATCATTCATCACTCGACTGACCGATTGTAGTATATCAATGGCCGGATACTGATTTTGCATAGCCAGTTCCCGAGTTAAGACAATATGCCCGTCGAGAATCCCGCGCACAGCATCAGCAATTGGCTCATTATGATCATCACCATCGACTAACACCGTGTAAATTCCGGTTATACTTCCGATCTCCGCCATGCCCGAACGTTCCAAAAGTTTTGGTAAGAGAGCAAAGACAGAGGGGGGGTATCCACGAGTCGCCGGTGGTTCACCCACCGTAAGCCCAACTTCCCGTTGGGCCATGGCAAAGCGGGTCACTGAGTCCATCATTAAGAGGACATTCTTCCCTTGGTCCCGGAAATACTCAGCAATGGCAGTAGCCGTAAACGCTGCTTTCAACCGCACCAGTGCAGGCTGGTCGGAGGTCGCCACAATGATCACGGAACGGGCTAAACCCTCTGGGCCTAAGTCCTTCTCGATAAAATCACGCAGTTCTCGCCCCCGTTCCCCCACCAGGGCAATGACGTTCACATCTGCCACTGTATTCCTAGCCATCATTCCCAACAAAGTACTCTTCCCCACCCCAGATCCTGCAAAAATCCCCATCCGTTGCCCACGACCAATCGTAAGAATCCCATCAATAGTCCTTACTCCGACACTAAGAGGATCAAGGATTCGAGGACGTGAGAAAGCATTGGGGGGTTTACTCTGCAAAGGATACGCTGTTTCTGTCAGAAGCGGGCGTCCATCCATGGGATGTCCAAGACCATCAAGAATTCGCCCTAACAGTCCTGTTCCGACAGCCACGGTAAGCTTTTGGCACTGTGGGAGCACCCGGTCTCCCGGAGCAATCCCTTCGAGTTCTCCTAAAGGCATAAGCAGAGTGGTCGAATCCCGAAAACCGACGACCTCAGCCGGAAGCTCCCGTCCTTCTCGAGTCATAATATGGCAATATTCTCCCACACTCGCGCGCGGACCAGCAGCTTCAACCATCAGACCGACAATCTTAGAAACCCTCCCCTGAGCTGAGATTGGTTCAGTCTGTGCTACCGTCTGGGTCAAACGATTCCACGCCGCCATGTTCCAGCTCCTCTCGTAAGGTGTGTTCTAATTTGTCTAATTGTGCCTCTAGCCGAGCATCAAAGACCCCTTCCTGGCAGTCTAAGAAACAATCTCCGAGCTTTAAGGATTCATCGATCACCCATGGACAAGGTATTTGATGCCCTTCCAGCCATCCTACATCATGGGGAGATACATGGAGCCGCCAGCCTTGGCGTTCCTGTGGCAACAAGGTTAAAGCCTGGATGATTGCCAGCAAGCGCTGAGGTTCAACCGCTAAGCTTGCCCGCACTAAGCGTTCAGCTATTTTTATCGCTAAGCGAAGTAAAAGTTCGTCAACTTTAGAATATTCTTCTTGAACCGCCCGCTGAGCTAACTGAAAAAGTTGGTTTGCTTGTTCGGTCAAGCGCTTTCCCTCTGCTTCTCCTGCCAACTTTCCTTCTGCTTCTCCCGCTAGCCTACCTTCCTTATATCCTTCTGCTTTGGCCGCTGGGTAAAGTTCGTCTTGCGCACTCTTAAGGACCTCTTGACGTAAACGCTCCGACTCCGCTTGTGCTTGAACAATAATTTGTTCGGCACTGGCTTTAGCCTCAGCTAAGATTATGGCCGCTTTTGCCTTAGCTTCTTCTTCATAAGAGGTCTCCCTCCAGTCCAAGTATTCTTGGTTTGTCGAGGGCTGATCCTCTTCACTGACACTGACCACCCTTAAGATATTACCCAACTGCTGAAATCCTTCTTGATTTTCCACCATTCGCGGAGTAGAAACCTCGACATCATAACTTTTGACGACCCGCCCGTTAATAGATAATCTCATCACTACCTCCTCTAGAGATGACGACTGCACCGCTTTCCTCAAGTTTGCGAATCACCTTCACAATTCGCTGTTGTGCCTCTTCAACATCTCTTAACCGCACTGGGCCCATAAACTCCATATCATCTTTGAGCATCTGAGCAGCCCGTGAGGACATATTGGCTTGAATCCTTTGTGCAACTTCGGGATTCGACCCTTTGAGAGCAAGTCCCAAATCTTTGGTTTCTACTTCGCGTAAGACTAACTGAATACCACGATCATCAAGCACAACGATGTCTTCGAAGACAAACATCTGCCGCTTAATTTGCTCCGCCAAATCGGGATCATCGATTTCCAAAGCATCCATAACCACTTTGACCGTCCCAGGATCGGTTCGATTAAGGACATCGACAATGCTCTGGATCCCGCCTGAAGCGGTATAATCAGTGGGAGCTAAGCTAGAAATCTTACGTTCCAGAACCTTTTCAATTTCCTTGAGCACTTCTGGACTAGTTCGGCCCATCGTCGCTACGCGCTTCGCCACATCTGCCTGTCGATCTTGCCCTAGGCTGGCAAGTAATGTAGCTGCTTTGTCGACTGGAAGGTGCGTCATGATCAGCGCAATCGTCTGAGGATGTTCTCCTTGAATAAAGGAAAAAAGTTGTTTGGGGTCCGTCCGACGCACGAGATCAAAGGGTCTCATTTTTAAGGACGTCGATAAACGACTGATGATCTCAAACGCTCGAGTTTCGCCAAGAGCCCGTTCCAAGACTTCTCGAGCATACTCAATACCCCCCTTAGAAATATAGTCATTGGCAATACACATCTGATGAAATTCTTCCACCACAAAATCCCGTTGTTCTGGTGATATTTTACCGACATTTGCCATCTCTAGGGTCAACTGTTCTATCTCTGCATCTCCAAGGTGTTTCACAATCTGAGCGGAATTCTCTGAACCCAAGGCGATCATCAGAATTGCGGCTTTTTGAATTCCCGTTAAAACTTGCGCCATCTACCGTTCCTCCGATAACCAAGTTTTCATGAGTCGTGCGACTTCGTCGGGGTTATTGCGCGTATAAAGTTCTACCGACTCTTTGGTCTTTTGTTTTTGAATTTGTTCAGCTGACTTTGTTTTCGACTGAGCCAATTTCAGATCTTCCGCTTCCTCGACCATCTGTTGAGCCATCATCAATTCCGCAGTGGCGAGGGTTACTGGCTGTGAACCAGTGAGACCCAACATTTTTTCTGCGCGTGCTTTCTTAGAACGAGCTCGCAGAAACATGACCAGAACCACGAGACCGAACAAAACGGCGGCTCCGATTTGGGCATAGGTCATCAACTGTTGGCGTTTGGCAGAATTCTCCATATCGGCAATTTTTTTCTGTAAATCAGTTTTATTAAACGGAATTGCAGCGACTTGGATCTGATCCCCGCGAGTCGCATCAACCCCGGCCGCAGAAGCAACAATTGTTTTTATTTGATCCAGTTGTTCCTGGGTTACAGTGTCAGCGTCCGCCATGACCGAAACGGAAAGACGTTTAACACTTCCTGGGCTTACTAGCTGTTCCTCTTGAGTTGTGTCCACTTGAAAATTTTTGGTGCTGCTTGTCTTGGTCGAAGACGAATTGACTTCTTGAGCCCCCGCAGGATACGTCGGTGCCCCATTGGGGGTTAATCCCGGTACCCCTCCAGCAGCTGCACCACTGCTATTGGTCGTACTTTCATTGGTACTCTGTTCACTCAACAAGGCACCTGGTCCATTAGTCTGTATCGTTCGTTTGATTTGGTCAAAGTCCAAAGCAGCACTAATTCGAACAACGGTCTTGCCATTACCCAATACCATATCCAGCATACTCTGAATAGATCTTCGAGTATCCTCTTCGACCATTTGCTTAAGTTGATATTGGGTACCCGTCAGACGATTGGGGTCGCCACTCTTGCCTAAAACATCTGATAAAACATTTCCACTGGTATCTACAATCGTTACATTCTCCGTTTGCAGTCCTTCTATTGAGCCTGCCAAAAGATTAGCAATCGCACGTACCTGGTCGTCGCCAAATTTTGTTCCAGGAGCGAGTTTCAAGGTCACCGCCGCCGTAGCAGCTTTTTGATTATCAATAAAAAGCGACGGCTCAGGCATCACGATATGTACACGCGCATCTTGCACGCCAGTCAATGTCCTTAGTGTATTCTCAAGTTCATTCTGCAAACCGAGAACATAACGTAATTTCTTGTCGGAATCCGTTTCCCCGAGGCGTAGTGTATTAAGATTATCAAAACTAAATTTACTTTGTTGAGGAAGACCTGCATTGGCAAGTTGGAGCCGAATCTCAGCAGCATGCTGCTGGGGGACCATAATGGTTGATCCATTATCCGCTAACTGATAATCTGCTTTCAAATCTTTCAGTTTTGTCGTTATTGCTCCCGCTTCTGTATCACCCAGCTTAGTAAAGATCGCCACATATTGTGGGCGGCCAGCCCAAGTGATCAAGGCAATTAACGCAGAAGCGACCAAAAGAGGAGCAAGCACCGTAATTATTTTCTGTGGGCTAGAAAGATTATTCCAAAATGTCTTTAAAGATTGTGTGATTCCGGCCCAAGAAAAATCCACTCTTGACTCCTCCTTTCTACTCGAGACTCGAAGTTCGATGCTCGAGGCTCGAATGGAGACGTTCGTATCGAACGTTTTAAACGTCGAACTTCGCGCTTCGCGCCTCCCGCCTCACTGTTTCCATAAATTACTAGATTAATAACCCCTTAAAAGAAAACCTTCACAACGTATTTTTATATAACAACCTTTTTTTCGATGCTCGAAGCTCGAGACCCGAAGCTCGAATAAATTCCGTTCGTTCACGAACGTTTCAAACATCGAACCTCGTGCATCGTGCATCGTGCATCGAATTAAAGTTGCATACGCATGACCTGATTGTAAGCATCAATCACTTTATCACGCGTGGATACTGCTAAGGATAGTGATAGATTAGCCTTTTCTAAGGCTATCATCGCTTCTGATAAATCTTGCACCTGTCCCGTAGCCAGTTGTAAGCTGGCGACATCCGCCTTGGTCTGTAGAGCATCCACTTGACCAAGGGCATCACTCAAAAATTTTGAAAAATCCGCCTCGGCCTTTTGACCTCCCTCAGGGCGTATGTTCGAAGTAGCGTCAAGATTAGTAGGGGTAATCGGAGTCAGTCCGATCGGTAGAATCGGTGCTATCGCTTGAATGATCATTTAATCATCACCCCTTTCCAATC
The DNA here is from genome assembly GCA_000961805.1 of Peptococcaceae bacterium BRH_c23. The sequence goes on from LADV01000215.1 coordinate 6,798, forward strand.
TCAAGTGCTTTGGTAGCCATAGATTTACTAACATTGAGAGCAGTGACATTGGCTTCATAGGCACGCGATGCCGTCATCATATCCACCATTTCCGTCACAATATTCACATTAGGTTGACGTACATATCCTACAGGCAATCCCTCCTCAACCACTGTCGCGGCATCAGGAGAGGCAGGGTTATATTCTAAACGAAAGGGTTCAGTAACGTCATTATAAACACTGGCCACTTGCACCCCGTTCCCATTTCCGTACCCATTCCCAACCTTTCCTAAACCCATCGTTTCTCCAAGAACTTTAGAAAACGGTGTCTCCGGTGGGCGAGGAACAAACACGGCGACTTGCCGACTATAGGGGATCTGGTTTCCTGCCGGGGTCAGTTCTCCCGTTCGAGTCGTATTGATATTGGCGATATTGTTAGCGGTAAGATCCATACGTAAGCGCTGGGCAGTTAACCCGGAAGCACTGATTTCGATGGCCCCAAAAAGACCCATGTTATCCCCTCCTCATCACGCATTCCACTATCGCTTTTCCGATCTCATTAAGTGGTACAATTCGGTCAGCTAGACCAGCCTCCACCAAAGACCTGGGCATTCCATAAACCACGCAGGTTTCCTCCGACTCAGCGATTGCGAACCCCTCTTCTAACCTCTTAAGCTCCTTCATCCCCTTAGTCCCATCACTACCCATCCCAGTCATGACCACCCCAAGAGTCCCTTTACCAACTTCTTTTGCTAAGGAAAGGAACATCACATCGATGGAAGGGCGATAAAGCGTGGGTATTGGGGCCTCATCTCCAATTTGAAGCGTCAACAGACCAGACCTACGCAAAACCTGAAGCTGTTTACCGGCTGGACCTACATACACAGTCCCCGCTTTCAAGACTTCTCCATGAACTCCTTCCCGAACATTGAGAGCACATAGTCCATTTAACCTTTGAGCGAGGGGTCCTGTAAACCCTGGAGGCATATGTTGAGCGACCAACACCGGTACAGGGAAATTTCCTGGCAAGGCTGGCAAAACTGCTTGTAATGCCGAGGGCCCACCAGTAGACGTGCCGATGGCCACGATTTCTACCACATGCTTTGGCAAGACCCCTCCCTTGCTCGGTCGCGAACCTAGTCCCAAACTTGGGCCAGAGGGTGAAGTAGGAGCAGCCACTCCCTTTGAGATACCCGCTTGAACTGCAGTACCTGTCGTTGCGGAAGGGACCGTAGTAGGAGGCATCTGTAGAGATGAGGGTATTGCCTTAGGCATGAGTCGAGCAGGATCGACTAACGCTGCTGCTTTTACTTTCTCCACTAGATCCCGGGCAAGTACCTGTAAATCCGCTCCCGGTCTTCCCGACGGTTTGGCCACAACATCAATAGCCCCTAAGTCCAGTGCCTTCAACGTGGACTGCGCACCTTCCGTGGTCACAGCACTCAAGATGATCACTGGGGTCGGTTGCCAACGCATAATTTCTTCCAACGCCTGAAGTCCATCCATGACCGGCATCTCCACATCCATCGTCACGACATCTGGACGAAGGGATTGAAGTTTAAGAATTCCTTCGCGTCCATCTCTTGCAGTATCCAGGACTTTAATACCCGGATCCTGATTAAGAATTTTTTGTAGTGTTAACCTCATGAACGGAGAATCATCGACTATGAGGACTCCAATCTGTGTCCTAGGCGCTGACGTCATGACTTAGCTCTCCACCTATAATGTGATCGAGATCCAAGAGGATAAGCAGACGTTCCCCTATTTTTCCAACCCCACGAATAAACTGAGAGTCCATGCCAAGCGCAATCGGCGGTGGTGGTTCTATCGCTTCACTATCAAGGCGCAAGACTTCAGTGACTGCATCCACCCGAATTCCGAACACTTTTGATTGAACCTGCAGGACAATAATCCGACTGAGATCGGTTTCTTCCACACGATTCATACCAAAACGAATGCGCAAGCTGATCACCGGAATGACGTTTCCTCTCAGGTTAATAACACCCTCAATATAATTCTCGGCTTTAGGCACTCGAGTAATCGGTGGAATACGGATAATCTCCTGGACACGCATAATATCAACGCCAAATTCTTCGGAGCCTAAGCTAAACGTGACTAATTGTTCTTCTGCCATAGTAAAACCCCCTTCTTCGATGTTCGAGGTTCGAAGTTCGATGTTCGAACTCGAATAAAAACTTAAAAGTTTTTAGGATAATTAAATAAAGTTTTCTTTAATTGAGGTGCGAAGCGCGATGTGATTGATCGAGTGAGATTTAAATCGTTGTTAAAAACTTCAGTTTTTAATTCTATTCGAACCTCGATCCTCGAACATCGAACCTCGCTTTAGCTCTTGCGTGTTACCAAGACGTCTTGGATTAAGGATCCGATATCGAGAATCAAGGTGACTTTTCCATCTCCGAGAATGGTTGCACCGGCAATTCCGGGGAGATTATTCAGGAATTCACCCAAAGATTTAATGACTACTTCTTGTTGGCCGCGCAATTCATCAACGATTAGCCCTAAAGCTTTATCTCCAAAGCCTACTACAACGACAAAGACCTCACTGCATTCGGTTTCTGGAGTAGGAAGATCGAACTTTTCTTGTAAAGAAATGAGGGGTAAGGTATTACCTCGCAGTTGAACCATTGGCAGTCCACCCACAGTTTTAATATCCTCTCGATTAACCAGAAGAGTCTCTAAAACAGAAGAAAGTGGAACCGCATAAATTTCTTTTCCAACTTCAACGAGCAACGCCTGAATGATGGCCAAGGTCAAGGGTAAGCGGATCGTGAAGGTGCTTCCCTTCCCTTTGCGAGTTGTAATATCCACCATTCCCCCGAGATTATTCAGGGCCTTCTTCACAACGTCCATCCCAACACCCCTGCCGGAAATATCGGTCACAGTATCTGCTGTACTAAAGCCTGGCAAGAAGATAAGGTTTGCGATATCCCGTTCGGAGAGTTCTTCGCGCGCTCCAATCAAGCCCTTAGAAACCGCTATTTGCTGAATTTTATCAAGATCTAACCCTGCCCCATCATCGGAGATGAGAATAGCAATGTGATTGCCTTCATGGTAAGCATTGAGCGTAATCGTCCCAAGTTCAGGCTTCCCAGCTGCCCGGCGCTCTTCCGGAGATTCAATACCATGATCCACTGAGTTTCGAATCAGATGCATTAAAGGATCTCCGATAATTTCAACCACAGTCTTATCAAGTTCGGTATCTTCCCCTTTTAAGACGAGGTCGACTTCTTTGCCTGTTTTTTTGGCAAGGTCACGAACTAAACGTGGAAAACGATTAAAAACAGTCCCAATCGCCACCATACGTAAGCGCATAACACTCTCTTGGAGGTCATTCATTAGACGACCCAAGTAAACGTTCGCTTCGTTTAAATTATTGACCATACCGTCCGTACTGTATTGAGCCTTCAGATCCAATCCAATTTGCACCAGACGGGTCCGGGTGATGACCATTTCTCCAACCAGATTAATCAGATTATCCATGCGCACTGTATCGACACGGATCGTATGTACTTGGGTATTACCTTCTCCATTAGCAGCCTCAGTGGCCGGTGTCCCTGGAGCTTTACGAATCCCTTTTGGTTCAAGGGCAGCTTTCTGACTTAAGATTGGCTGAACCACTTTTTCTTCGGGCACGACCGTCGGGATAACCTTGGACGCATTTTCCGATTCTGAAACAACTTTCGGAACCTCAGTCATATCCTCAACAGCGTCTTCCTTTATCTCTATAACCTCTGGATAAGGGTGTACTACGACATCCACCAACTCCGAAATCTCCAGTAGTTCTCTCCGAATCTCTTCGCGGGGCTCATCACAGAGTACAAGCATGAAGAATTCCTCTGCATTTCCAACTTCCAGATCCTCAACGCTCGGCAAAAGTTTAATCACAGAGCCCATTCCCTCAAGTCGCTGAGTTGCCATCACCGCACGAACTGCCTTCATGAGGGTATTAGGCCCAAGTTTCACATCGACCTGATAAACACCACGTCCTAAACTTTGAGCATCGCTTACTTTTTCACATTCAGAGGGTGTTAGAGAAAAGTTAATCGGAACAAACTTCAAGACTTCTTCACTTTCTTCTGGAAAGGTTAGTGATTTCACTGTTTCAACTGGTTTATCTCCATTTAATAACCCCCGCATAGAGGAGGCTAAATCTTCGAATTCAATTTCAATCTCCTGCCGCTGTTCGACCTGAGCTAACATCGCTTTGACTCGATCTGTCACTGCCAATAATGTATCGATCATTTCCAAGGAAACATCCATTTTCCCCTGACGCAAATGATCCAACAAATCTTC
>LADV01000207.1 GCA_000961805.1 Peptococcaceae bacterium BRH_c23
ATTGCCACTGAATAAGCTTTCCATGCGCTCATTGTTGTCAAAATTTATGTAGGCATATTTCTCATAATTAGTTTTGCCAAATTCCTTCATCAGCCATGTCTTACCGACTTGTCTGGCACCTCTAATAATTAGTGGTTTTCTATCCTTTGAATTTTTCCAGCTGACCAAATTGTCCATCGATCTCCTAAACATAATATCACCTCTCGCTCCTAAGATACCCATATAATACCATATAAAACCACAATTGTCGAACGACTATTGTTAGATATCTACAATTTTACAATGGACTTATCGTCTTTCGACTTGATTTCCGTGCGCACCGCAGCGGGCAGAGGAAATTTTATTGTGCTACTATGTAGACAAACTATCTTTCGATGAATCAAGGGAGTACATATGACAGCTAGACATCTAGGTTACAACAAAAAGATAATTTCTATAGTTTCAATCTTGGTTACCCCATTTAGTTTGAATTTGCCAGGATTTCTGGCCAAAATTTAATCGTTACAATTAACTCATTTCTGTTATTGTCGGATAATTTTTTCCAAGGTACTAGTAAAGGGTGTAATTTTCTCTCTTCATCGATAATAGTATCTAGTTTCCATCCAGCTTCCTTTTTTTGAAGTAACCAACGTTCATGTTCGTATTCAGCTAAAGCAATTAATTCACGTTCTGTAAATGTTACAGCTTCGAGTTTTTCCTTAACAGAGATAATATCGTAATCGATCCTATGCAAAGCTTCAGGAATATGCTTTATTTGTTCGTAGATAGACTCTTTCTGTTCATTACAAAGAGTTTCCCATGATTTTATGCAATTTGATTTTGATTCATTCTTATCTATGTTGAGCAAAGTATGCCTATGAAGATCCATTGCAAGACTTTCAAATTTCTCACTATGTGGAACCTTTCCCTTCAGGCAAAGGTCTCGGACTTTATGGAAGGCCGCAAATAAGTCCTTTAATGAAAGAGATTTATCCACATTTCTTATTCAGAGAAGTTTCATTTGACCAGCTATCAAAAGTTGATACGAGCAAGATTATTAAACCATTTATTATCAAGCCTGCAATTGGTTTTTTTAGCATGGGAGTATATAAGGTAAGCGAAGATAATGAATGGAAATCAGTTATAGGTTTGATTCAAGATGAAATGGAAAAAGTCAAAGGATTATATCCGATTGAAGTTATGAATTCCTCAAAGTTTATTATTGAAGAGTATATTGAAGGTGCAGAATATTGACTACCAAGGAGCCCCTTATCCATCGTGTGCTCGATATAGGGCTCTTTTTGACGAATTGATCACAGCATTGGTGATCGTCATGCGTTCGATAATCTCCCCGCCAAACGAGTGTTCCACTTCGACGTCTTATTATTGCGTACGTGTCGGGGGGACGGGGTTACTGACAACTTTCAAGGTTGTCAGTAACCCCGTCCCCTTGTCAACCCCCTTGTCAACCTTGATCTCACCAACCTCTTGAGAAGCCATTCGAGACTTGGCGATCGAATCACTTCATCAATAAACAAGAGGCACGGCGACTGACCAGCAGTCTCAAATATTAAATGTAGATTAGCCGCGGTTTCTCCTTCTCTTTCGCAGGAGATTCACGTATCGTGTTGAATTAACTATTGGGTTAAGCATAGGCACCGGTTTTCAATGTAAGTAATGGTTTCAGATGGGATTAGCCAGAATAAGTACTTTTTAGGAGAGATGAATGGTGGCAAAATCAAAGACACTAGGGAAAACCCGTCCCCAGGCGGCCTATTTCGAGAAAATGAGCGCAGCGGAGCTACTCCTTTTTGCGTATACGGCTTTCGAATGCGTCACCAGTTCTAGATTAGAGGACTTTAGTAATCACCTACACGAAAAAATCAGGAACAGAATGCCATCTAACTCCAGTTACCCCGAAGCTCTTAGATCTTTAACCAAATGGACTAACAGCGGCCTATTGGAACGGTACGGCGATTCAGTCCTATTTTCGTTTGCAGATGGCCTTCACCAGTCTTTTTGGAATTGGGTTGGTGGAAATGCGGATTTAGCAGCCGACGATGCAGAACTTGATACATTCTTTAGCGCTAATTTGCTCTGTACCTTGGATAATATGTTTGTTCACCTGCTTACCTCTATCCAAGCACCACTAATCCTAGCCCAGTTATGTACTGATTTTATGTCGACCCAACCGATTGGCTTCTTTCTTATGCTTCCGGTCCTAAAGCATCGCAGCGGTTGGACCGAATGGATGGAAACAGCCGGTTGCCTGCTCAGTGATAACGATGAGGTTGACAATGTGTACGATCTTGACGAATGTAAATTTAATATCTTTGAACCATTACGCTGGATGGGTCTCTTGGATTGGTGCCCAGTGGATCATGATGTTTCAGTGCGATCAACTCCCCTAGGGCGGTTAGTATTCTCTAAACTACTGAGCGGGGCAACATCACAACAAAACAGTACCTTGAAGGATATTCTCTCAGAGATCTACCCTATGGACGGGCCAGACACCCTTCTTATCCAACCCAACTTTGAAGTGATGGCAACGCGAGGAACGTCTTGGAACACCCGCTGGCAACTCAGCCAATTTGCGACATTGGAGTGTCAGTATCCCGATTACAAATACCGCTTTGATAAAACGTCTCTCCTAGAAGGAATGAAAAAAGGGCTCACAGTAGACAAAGTATTGGATTTTCTAAATAAGTACAGTCCCCGTGAAGTACCGGAAGAAGTCCGCCTTACATTAGAAATGTGGGAACGTTCCTTCGGTCAGGCAGTCATTCTGCAACTAACTTTGTTGGAGTGCGCCACTCCGAAACTGGCAGCAACCATCGGAAACGCGCGCAAATACCAAGATTATGTGCTAGGCTTTTATAGTCCAACTGCCCTTATCGTGCGTGATCCGGAAAAACTACGTCAACTCTTGGAGAAACAAGGGATCTTTCTTAGACCAGACTGGCTCGACGGCGAGCAGGTCGCAGAAGGACAGCACCACTTTACTAACTAATAATCCCTTTCCATTATCTCATCTCACTCTAATTGCAACGCAGCAACTGCCATTCTGATATATTCGTTACGGAATAAGTATTTTGAAGTCCCCAGTAGTACCCTTCTCTACACTCGGATACATAATCATCTGGGTTACTTGCAATGATTCTCTCTAACACCTCCGCAGCCTTTTTGCGATAGGCATCCATAGAAACGAATTCCGTTTGAAGTAACTCAATGGGCTTACCATAATACGATTCTACCTCACAATCTAAATCAAAGAACTTGTAATCTACTTCCTCTGCAAGCTGCTTATCAATCGTTGTTTTACTGACACAGCTTACCCCACTCAAAAAAATACGCATACTCGCTTCACCATTTTCAAAGGTTCCTTCATTCATCTAGTTCAATAGAGAGAACCACCTTCTAAGGTAAAATCCGTACCCACGCATTCTTATCCTGCATCAATAAGAACGGTTTAGTAGTTGCTAAAGCAGATTTGCATGTGGATATGAATGTCTGTTTTGAATGTAGGTGCTAAAGAAGTTTTTGTGCATGTGGATATGAATGTTTCGGAGGAACAGAGGGACATGAGAAAAGACCCCCGTTCAAGAGGTCTTTCTCGCGCACTCATGTGCATAAAGTTTTCAATTCCGACTCAATCTAAAACCAAAGATCAAAATAAGCATAACGTGTTGTTTGAGGATTTTAGGCGTGCATCTAATTATCTAATTCATCTTGAATGGTTTTGGGGATCTAAGGAGTCGCCCTCCATGGCGACTTCTGAGTATGGGGGTGACCAACTTCACTTAACTTCTAGCGGTTTAGTACAACAGGATGTTTATGATGTGGCGGCAGCTTTATTCAGTAGAGCGACTAGTGAGTGCCACTGACGATCCGTCCTTGAAGTGGATTATCTTTCTATTGGCTCCTAATGACGAAACCATGGCAGAGGAGGTGGAAAACATGGCCATCGTGGTACCAATGTCAGTCGAAAAGACGATCATTGCTAAGTTCACAGCATTTTTTGTATTTTTTCCCACTTCCGCAAGGACAGGGATCATTTCTCCCAATTTTAACAACTGTTATAGGAACTTTTTTCTCAACCGTGTTAAACGAAGGTTTTGGTTCTATCACAGTTTTTATAATATTACTAAAAGAGTACTCAAAAGCTTCCTTTTCTTTGATAAAGTCTTCCTCCTCGACTGAATCAGGCTTTGCCCATTGATGCAGATAATTATACTGCCATAATTCTTTGGCCCGTGCTTTGCTTATTTCAGTCTGAACACTTAAGATTTCCGTTATTGCGGAGTTATGAACACTAACAGAAATATAATCATATTTCTTCAGAAAATCATAGAAGTAGCTCATTCCCCAAGCTACACCAATTGCAGAGGCTGTATTAGTTGATAAAAATCCGAACCTACGATATATTTCATCACTATATGATTTCGGGTTAAGAGTAAAAATATCGTCAAAATCATCTCCTGGTTCATCCTCTTGATCTTCGTTAATCAAAATATCTAGTGCTTCAAACCAAATTAACGCTGCCGCTGGGAAGCTAACCTTCTTCTCTTCATACATGTATTTAAAAAATAGCAGCATTGTTTTAAACCAAAATCTAGTTCTGTCATTATTATAATCACTGATGTCTGGGTAGTCGCAAAAATGGTTAGCCAAAACTCGTTCGATTGTTTCTAATTCATCTTTGAACACAAACCCATATTTCTTGATGTATTTTATTATTTCAGGCTTATTAAGCGTCCCACCACTTATTAATGTTTGATGTATTTCTTGTATTTTTTCCATGTATATGAATCTTGCATAGTCACTACCCGCACCAGGCATTAATTCGTCAGTATCCGATATCTGGGGGTAAATGGTTAAAGCTACGTCCAAGGCAATGTCTGTGTAATTATAAAAAATAAGTTTATTAAAAACGTTGGTGAGAGAATCAATCGCACTTATTGGGTATTCTTTAAAGCTTATAAGATGTTTCTTTAAACCATCAAGATCGTGATTAAAGAGATAGTAATCGATAAAATAATTATCTACATAATATAAATCTTTACCAAACACTTGCTTTTGTGGCATGATCGCATCGTAAAGTTCGAGCATTTTATCATACTGTAGCTTGATTTCAAGTGAATGTAACTGGGTTATAAACACGTCCACAAAGTCAACTTCTTCCACGAACTCTTCAGTCAATGGATAACTAAACGTTTCTTTCAAAAACTCATTTCGCGCTAATAGATTAAGTGATCTAAAGTGTTCGTACCACTGGTTAGAATCATCTAATAATAGTTCTATAGACATAGCTTGATTTACACCCTTTCATCATCTATTTTACGGCAAATAACTAATCTCTTCCTTTTTGATTTTTCAGTTCTCTTTTGAAGATTTTATAATGCTTTTTTAGCCTCTGAACATAATCACTGTCTTTTAAGACTACATTCTTTATTACTTCTAGCAGTTCAGGTGCGTATTTTGTTTGCTTACTGGCCGAGTTTAAACTGGGACCTTGCAAAGCATTAATAACGCTATTGTCTTTTTCGCCGTACCACTTTTCATAAAACGCCTTATTTTCCCACCCATAACCTATGACTGCTACGGTGCTCTCTGCTTTTTCAGATACAATAGAGAACATTACTCTCCTGCAGTCACATTCTGGGTCTATACAATACATTTCCAACAGTCCATATCCACCTGATAAAGTACCTGAAGGTCTATTAATAATGATCTCTCTTGTTTCTCTCTCTGCTATCTCAGGAAAGTATTTTTCGAATAACTCAAAATGCATATTTTCCTACTCCTTAAATGTATTTAGTTAAATATCCCTTTACCTGGCGCTTCTCGCGCTATGATACATAGCTTCATCTCATTCAATGCCTAAAATGTAGCGAGTAGAGTCCTGGGGATGGATAACGGGGTTTGCGCAAATTTCTACTTTCCCTTGCGTCCCACGACTCCCTCTCCATCCAGAATTTCTGGTAAGGGATAGTCCAAACGATATTTTAGACAAGCATATAGTCTCACCATTGTCAATGCAGGTTTTTATGACCGGTCCGCAGGCATAGAGTCCATCCATGGTGACAGAAATTTGTCTGGTCTAGTCATCAGGATTCACCACCATGCAGGGCTTAATCCCTTTAAGGCAATCTTTGAAGTCATTTTGGAGGGGATACATGTAGATCGCCTTACGAGATAGGCTATACTCTCTTTCTCTATCCATTCTACCCCGACCTTGAGTTTCACCAAGATAGATCCAGTTCGAGGCTTTATAGCATGTGCCCGCAAAATGAGACGTGTCGACAAAGGTTTCTAAAAGCACGGGTGCATAACAATATTCGCGCAACCAGTCCTCTTGAAGCTGTTTTATCGCTAAGGATAATACCTTACTGGCCAGGTTTTTAACGTTAACCCAGGGAAGTATGAGAAATCGGCTGTTATTGACGATCAAATGCAAGCGTTGCTTTCTATCTTGGACATTCCAACCGATCCACTCATCCCGAGGGCTCAAGGCCCACGCGGATGCCGAAAACTGAAGACAGCCCAGGATCGTCTCTTTTGATTTAATAAAGTAGGCTAATTGAGCACCATAGACTTGTTTCTCACCGATCATGTGATAATCACTAATGTATCGTTTCCAAAGCTTCAACCCTATACCGGCTCTCGCAATTTCAAGATTTATTGGCAATAGGTCCTTTAATTCATCTGCGATCGGAGTGGTATCGATATTGAAGTCTGGTAGTTTTGAATTCCTAAGCCTTATTTTTGAAGTGTCTAACGGTGGAAGTTTAATGAGTCCTGCTTCTTCCAATGTTTCTAGAAAGGATGTACATTGAGGTGTTTTTGCTTTTCCTGCTGGTGTAGTCCACCCTAGAAACTCACATA
>LADV01000019.1 GCA_000961805.1 Peptococcaceae bacterium BRH_c23
GTAAATATCGTCTGCAACAATTTCCGCATATGCATAGGCAAGTCGAAACGTCGGGCTTTTGGAATATAGCTCAACAGCAGGGCAATCGTAGTCTTCTTTTAGACTTGTACATGATATTAACGCTATTCTTGACAATATCACACCTTCTTCTGTCTGTTCTACTCTTTCCCAATACGTTAAAGATTACGTTCTTGTGTTTTGATAATAGAAGCTTTAAGAAGCATTGGTCACCCATTGATCGACTAAGTAATCCAAAAGAAACCGAAGTCTATCCGTATTATAACTACCGTCTGTCAAATTGGACCCTCTGAAGGCTCGCACTAGTGCGTCTTTACCTTCGAGTTCACCTTGATACCTATCTAATTCACGATTGTATGATGTCCAACGCAAATAACTTATAGCTGAACTAATTTTGCTCATGTCCAGAAAGCATTCGATTGCAACGGCTGAGCCATTAATGTCTTCAACAGACTCTCCATTCGGGCCTATCGTTCTGAAGCTTGAAAAATATTCATGATCGGGCAACTTGCATATATGCAAATTCTTTGGCCTGGATAAATCTCGACATTTTTCAAATTTCTCAATTCCCGCTGCATCATTATCAAATATCACAAGAATATTGTTTTGTATCTTTATTCTTGATAGTCCTTGGCAAAACCGGAATAGGTTGCCTGTTCCCGTAAATGGATAATTCTCTTCCATATCCACAAAGTAGAAAAAGTCCGAGATATCAGGATAAAGCGCATTTATTGAACGCTTAATAATAAAGGAGTCAGAAGAACCTTCTGTAACGACTAATATCTTTGACGTATCAGATAGCGGGATGAACACCTCGTCAAAGCTAACCCATCCTCCTTCCACAATATCAGCGTAACGCCACTGAACAAGGAAATCTGCATTTTCGTCTTTCTCAGCAAGTAACCTTAACGTAATATATGGATCCAAGTTTTCAAAAAAAGTGCCTAAATCCTTATCAATAGTAATACCTTCTGGTAAGTATTGGGATAATTCAGGATCAGCAAAAATATAACGACTAACAAACTCACCCAAATCACAATCATAACAACAATTAGGGTCAAGTACTATTTTTTGAAGGTCTATTGAACTAATAGCTGAAAGAAATTGTTCAAAAGAAATTGTAACCTCTGAATAATAGCTAGGCATCATTTGAAGATGCTCTACATATCTCCTTTTTAAAGACTGAAAGGAATACCCCAACAGATCCAACCGTTTCTTTAGAGAGCCTAACTTTCGTGAGAATCCTTCTTTCATTTCAACAATATCATCAGCATAATAATAAGGAATTTGCATGACGTCAAATCGTTGAAACAAACACGAATGATCTGTAAAGGAATTATTCTTTCCCCAATCTATCTCAAATTTATCGATCCCCAAGGTGATCATTGAACCCATAAGCATTATCCCCCATTTTATAAATTCCCAGAACACAGTGCTAACCTTCTTAATTTTATGCGCAGTGTCACACGTCGCATAATAGACATAACTACTTTTTAATATTTAGGCATCAGGCCTCGTTACCAATGAGATCGTTCTGATTAGCGTTCTATATTAGTTATTCCTCTTTATCCAGTCCTCATCTCCGTTGTTTTAGTAAAACATAAGATACACACGTTATAGGAGTCCATAGACTCCTGGGCCTCATGTTTCAGTTACTCATCTTACTCCAATGAAAATGTAAGCCCTTAAAACCGCAGCTGTCTACGATGGCCTCTGGGGCATTTCAAATACCCCCATATAGTATTTCTAAGTTACTAAAATTCTCGAACGCGTTAACCTCTTTCATATTAAAAAAGTGTCAGTCAAAAACAAAAAAATGCTCTTTCCAAGGCGAAATCTGAGTTAAACGAATTCCCCTAGCCCTTAATAGTCCAATATGTTCTGATGAAGGGACAATGAAGAATGCCCTCAATGTACCTCGCTTGTAAAGCAGCGCGAAAATGTTATCAACACCGAGTTTTTCCTTCAACTGATCTAACCTTTCTTTCATCTGAACTTCGGCTGGTCCACTTCGGCATAAATGATGATAGATAACCAAACTTTGTTCGCGCTTTACGAAGGGAACCAATTCTTCAAAGAATGTATATTTTGGCCCGGTCTTTTGATGAGATTTAACAGACTTTACCTCTAACCCATTATCAGGATCAACAAAAATCACGTCGCACCCCAACGTCGCCTCAAGCGCTTTGCTACTCCATCGGTTTCTGTAACTGATCCGTTCGTTTCGAGCAGCAGGACTATTGTTAGACATGCCCTCATAACTAAGGGGCGTCTCATAGAAAACAGTCTTTGTTGGTAGCACATTGAACTTTTGAATTATCGAAACATCTCTTTTACCTGCCTTAATGATCTCAGATAGCGAATCATAAAGAGCTGGATCACCACTTCTGAAACGTGCTAGATTAGACGTTGTCTGCTCTAAATAGCGAATGTGTTTTCCGTCATCGTTGTGATTTTCATCTGGTACACGATACCAAACGACTCCCAATGATAAATCCAATTCGGTGCTATTTCCCATGCACAATGTTTTTAGTAGATGGTATTTACCAAAATCTCCAATATCACCGACATATCTGTTTTGCATCCTACTACTCCTTCTTCTCTTCTGTACTTAACTTCACTCTTTCTACACGAATTTCTGATTACTTAAGTAAATGAAAAAGGTCTCTTTTAAGAATTTCTAATACCTTTCGCCTAAATGGTTCAAAAGAATCTCCTTTACTTCCGTAGTATAGGAAGTGACGACAAGCCATAATTACTCCCGCCTTTCCATTAGAATATTTGAATTGTATCAACGGAGCTTGCAGCTCCATTCCCACTATTGACTGTTCAACATTTATCGTATTGGGAGCGATCAATCCTCGACTAATAAAAATATCAACTGACTGATCCACCGTTTTCTTGCCATGTAGAATTATCAAGCTTGGCTTAAATTCCGTGACCAAACTATAAAATATATCCTTACCTTTCTCTATCACAAACTTAGGTTCCTTTTTAAGGGCCTTTAGATTGGCAGTCGGGTAAGGAATAGCATCCGTTTCAAGAATCGATGCGTCTGTATAGTTAGAGAGCCAAGAAAAAAATGAATTCATACCGATTCGGGTACGAGATACTTCATCCTTATCCTGGCTTAATCTACTCGCTTTGTAAAAATCCATAAACTCTTCGTAGTTTAGAAGTAAGTCGACGTACTTATCTATTTCCATGTCCATAGGGAATATTGGAGTCGCTGGGTTAATCCCCACAAAGAATATGTCTACCTTAGATAACTCACCCTTGCAGATAAAAGGTCGATAATAGGCTTTGCCAAGTTCTGGTGCCAGACACATTTTCTTAAGAGAATCATGTGAAACCACAGTTACCCCTCCCATCTTTTCCATATTACATTTGAGATAAAAGAGATTGTTTCGCTAATGCCCACTATTTTTGTCATTCCACTCTATCTCGTATCTATTAAACATCTCTACTAAACTAAGGAATTCACGTGCCGAGCTGACTGTTTAAATAGTCAAGCCCAGGCTTCTTGTGCCAAAAAAATCACTTTAAGCCTGATAACTCCCGTAGTCTATATAAAACATTTAAGAAAATCTTCTCCTTTATCACCTGTCCCCAAAACCCATCACAAAACCTTTCCCCACGAACAGAATGTGTGAGAATTGCCCGCAGGAGTTGAATATCGGCTTCTGCAATATAAATGTTTATTTTGCCAGTGTCGATCTGATTTTTTTCCAGATAATCGAAGTAGTTATTAATTAGCAAATCACTATCATAGACGTCCTTGATAAAGCTATGTAGTTTTTCATCGTAAATTGGGTAATCCATTTCGAGCACACCATCGTTGGTTTCAGATGGCCTGTGCGACATATACAAATCAAGACTCTCATCCTCGAAATAGCTTATGTATTCCAATAATTTTTGCCAGTTCTCAATTGCCATTTCAATCCACCACCTTAGATTTAAGTACAATCACCTTACGTTGACAAATTTTTGAACATGCAAGCATACAGTTGCCATTGATCATTTTATTGTCTTTTCGATGTGATACAATTAGGACGCATAAAGTATGAATATTTTGACTTCTAACCATACACCCATAATGTTCAATCCCCATTAGTTTAGCTGCAAGGTCCCGTAACTTCACCACGCCTTTATGCCATTTATTTGGCAAGCGCCCCTTCCTTGTGAAGGGATATCTTGGTTATCAAAAATTAAGTAATCCAAAATTAGAAGGATTTCTAGATTTACTACATAGCTGAAAGGAAAATGAGTGAATGAGCGCAAGCCTTTTCGATCCTTTAGAACAAGATACTGAAATAAACCTTTTTAGCGAACCTTCGCGATCCGGTAATCGAATTGATGTAGTACAGATGGAGTTTGTCGAAGCAAAAAGTGTGCAGTGGAAGGATTTATTCAAAGGTTTTGATAAAATGTATGCCATCACCTATTCCTCTGGGATGAAGTTTATCTGTGATTTATTGGAGACATTCCAATATGCCGAAGTTATCTTTGGGTTTGAGGATGTAATGACCTATAGTTTACAGGAAATCATGGCTCACCAATTGAAAACAATCGAACGTTTGAGATTAACATCGAGTAAAACTAAGATTGATTTGGTTGCCAAAATAGATAACGGTTCTTTGAAAATGTTTGTAGCTCGAAAGAAATTATCCCACGAAAAGATTTATCTGCTCGAATCTACTGATGGGAAAAAGCGTGTCATTACCGGCTCTGCCAATATGTCCTATTCCGCTTTTTCTGGAAAGCAAAGGGAAAACATTAGCTATATCGATGGAGATAAGGCCTTTGACTGGTATAAAAATAGTTTTAATGAATTGAAGGAAATGAGTTCTGATAATATCTCAATTCCTTCACTAACAGTTGCAGATGATTTGGAGAAGGTTGACGAGATTCCGATTATGAGAACAATCCAATTGAAAAAGGCCTTGGTCATCGAACCCGACACAGAGTATAAAGACGATGTCAAATTCGTTCTTGATGTAAAAAACTTAGCCAATAAATTCACTCCATTTATGCCTAAACCCGATAAAAAAGGAAAGCAAATCTTGTCGCCTGAGATTGTCGTGCAAACTAGGCGTAGACTGATCGGCGCTGCTGTGCAGGAAAAGGAGTTACGGAGCCAACATCCTCAACTGTTCATAGATATTCCACTCATGCAGGTTACTCTTAATGAAACTAAATTAGATTTAAGCCCGACGACAAAGGAAATCCGAAATGATGTGGATTTGTTTCTTGAGTACATGGCGGGATATCAAAAATTTCATGGTGATACCGAAGGGATGCAATCTAAATACTATGCTTTCGCGAATTGGTTTTTCACAACGCCATTTATGGCCATTATGCGGGATATGGCAGTGAAATATAACCAGAACCTCCTGCCCTACCCTGTTTTTGGTTTAGTGTATGGTCAAAGTAAAGCTGGGAAGACAACTTTTTTAGAAACACTATTAAAAATGATGATTGGACAAAAGACCAAAATCTCAGCTCCTGATTTTACACGATCAACGATTGATGGGTTAAAAAGAACAGTTCAGGGTGCTCCGATCATTGTAGATGACCTCACACAGGCACGATTCTCACAACACGCAATTGAGACCATAAAAAACGATGATTTTGGAGTGGTCGATAATATAACTACCTATCCAGCCGTGGTAATCAGCGCCAACGAAGATGTAAAAGCTGTTGCTGCCGAGGTTGTCCGGAGAACAGTCATTTGTCACGTTCAAGCCGGACTTAAAAATACCGAGCTCATGAGAACAAGTACTGTGAGGCGTGTTCAAAGAAATATCGGAACAGCCTTTTACCGAGAGTATTTAAGGAGAATGATTGCGAAAATTCCCGAGTTGTTAGATGTCCTAAAGAATGATGAAGATCAAGAAGCTCCAGATATTTTGGAAGTATCCTCAAAAATCTTAGATGAAATTATCTCGGAACACTCCTCTGAGGTTCCAAACTATGTACGCATACTGACCCTCGATGATTATTTCTCCGAAAAGGTCACTGGTTCCCAGGCGATTAAGAAAATCAAAACCGCATGGCAAATCAATCGTAAGGCCTTTGATATTAGCAAAAAACATAATCAGCTTCGATTCAACGCTGGCCAAACGTGGGAGGCCGACCGAATATTAAAAGAACTTCCTGAGGATTTGGAAGCTCATAAATCTGGAGAATGGATTGTTATGGATTTAAGTAAAGCTTCGGAGTTTTTTGGGATTACCTTCAGTAAATTTGGGGGGTTCCTAGCCATGTTTAAAGGTTAATGAAAATAATATAAAAGCCTTGTAATGGAACATCTGTTCTGGCAAACTTAAGCTGTAACCGAAAGGCTACACAAAAGCACTCGAATGCGGGCAGGCAAGCGGGTGCTTTTATATTTGAATATTGTTACCCAATTAACTTGCTTAACAATATGGCTCACAGCTTTGAATATTTGATACAGGTATCTATATAAATGAATTATTATCCCGAATGTACTTCTCTATGACAATTCGGGCAAACAGCTATTGCATTATCAACGGTATCTTCACCGCCATCTGTTAATCTTATAATGTGATGAACTTCAAGATATGGAGTACCGTCAGATCTCCTAATAAACGGTGCTGGTTTTTTACACTTTTCACAAACCCCGTTTGCTCTGACAAGAACCTCTGCAATTACATCAGGATTACGTTTAAACACTATTGATATTGTCACATGCGTTTCAGGGATAAGTACCGTTCTACTTTCTAATCGTTTCTTTCTCTCCTCACTTCCATCCGCCAATGACTTTTGGACTTGCCTATTAAGTTCATCATGATTATCCAGCTGAAAATTTAATTCATTCAGCATCTTTACCATGCTGTCATAATGTTTTCTTTCAAGTTCCAGTAACGTCCCCCTGTGATTCTTAATAATATCGCAATTACTCAGCTTTTCCATTATCCTTAAAGTATCCAGATCCAGAAATATGTTAAAATCTCTGGTTTTCTGAAAATCAACGAAAATTTCATTTTTCTCTTCGTACTTATCCACTACTTGACATATTGCAGTAACTGCTTTAGTCTCACCTGTTTCATACGCAAGTACAAGATCTCCTATCTGTATGTTCTTAAAGCAGCCTTCATTCTTTCGTTTGCCTCTGTCAGAGTTTAAGTTGGAATAACGTTGTCTACTGCCAACCTTAACAATTGAAAAGGCCCAATTATAAACCTTAGAATCAATATTTAGCCAGAAATACTTTGGTTGACGCCTGTTTTTCGGAAGAATCCGATACTCACCTTTACCAATACGTTCAAAATATACTTTATATGTTGGGCTATGTGTATTTTCCGTTGCATTTGAAAGTATGACCCTCATATGATTTTCACTTGCTGGAATTCCGTTTCTTTTACAAAAGTCCTTAACCTTCTGAAAAGTAATTGGCTCAATGATCTCTCCTTCAATTACAGCTTTTACTAGTTCATATCCTAAGCCTTCACCGTATTTTACCACTTTATCACCCAGCTTTCTCACAATCCGAATACGATTTAATGAATTGTTACACAGTACTCAGCGTATCCTCTTCGTAACGTGTCCGTCTCATATGTAAACAGAATATCAGGCCACACTCTCTACTAAAGTCGGGAATGGCAAGTTAAATGATGTCGAATTAATGCTTTGTTAAGCTGTATCGATTGGCCAACCAACACCCAGAATTTGTTTGTTGATTGAAAAAGCCCTTGGATCTACTCCTCTTTCGCATCTGGTTCCGCGTAGAGTTCCAGTTACCTTTGCTGAACGACTAGTTCCACGAATAGCGATGAGGGTGTTAAAGTTTATTTTATGTTATCAACGAACAACAGAATAGTCCATCTGATGATGACAACATACCGAAAACATTTTTACCCATGTTCTACTTGCTGTTCGAAAAATCGGATTACATTTAGTGATATTTTTACTTGCGAAGAAAATAATGAATCAGTTTAAGTTCTTTAATTTAAAAGGAACGAAAAAGGGTACATAAGATGAAGCCTCCATCTGCATAGTGGTTCCGAGGGGCCTCCCCTCATTTCTTATAACACGAAGCAAAATCAGTCGACAGTTCCTGTCACCTGGTTGCGCCTTCGAGGCGCACAATTATTAGAATCGGTTCCACTTGTGTTGGAGTCGGATCACGAAACAAATCCGACCGGCCGGGAGGGATTGTGCCGGGAATTCAAATATATATCACCTGTTGTATTTCTTGAAGTCCAGTATCTTCCGGTTAGTTGATCGACATCGTCTAACTCGATTCTGCATGTCCCATATTGCATGGGATTTTCATAACCATGTCTGCCTTTGGGGTTCGTTATGTATGTGTAGTACATCACATAGGCTCCATTTTCCTCGATTATCTCACTAGATATCGATGCACTTGTTATTTCATCTGTAATTATTTTAATACGAGTAGAAAATAAACTTTGCTTAACGGAATATTGGTAGCCTTTTCTCCGTCTACACCATTATAGCGGTATTCTATCTTTCCGATGTAATTTTGATTTAATCTCGGAATTTTCTCCAAAGGATTCCAACGCCATCCCCATTTAACATAAATGATTGATAGTAACGTTGTACTAGTTATAGCGTATCCAGCATAACTGGTGTAATTAGCAAAAACGATTGGTTCTTTTATGTAACAACATAGGGAAAACACTAGGATAGCGAATACTATGATAGATTTTATATATCCTTTCTGTTTATCGCTCATAGTTAGGCTTCCTGAATATCATATTGGTAAAAGTCACTCAATGCTATTATAAAGGTTTTATAATTCTCTCTGTCTGAGGTAGTCGGAAACAGCGTTTTGATACCATTTGCTTCCTTGCATGTGCCAAAATTGTCAAAGTCACCTCTAAGATGGATGATCAGTTCATCAAATGTGTATCTATAGACAGAAGGATATTTTGCGTAAACAGCATTTGGAATGTTCCAAAGCAAGGATTCCAACCCGAAAGATGACACATTTTTAGGACTTGAATATTCGTAATCAAGCATTAATTGTTTCATTTTCTTCATAATACGGACGTGCTTTTTAAAGCAATAGTTTGTAGCATTATTTTTAGCTCTACCATTTTTAATATGTTGTTCAGGGTAATTGATAATATTTCCCCCACTGTCTGGCCTTATTTCTATACCACCCACATAATTATTGGCATCAAAGTGATAATCTTCACGATAATCTCTAAATCGATAAGCTGGTACAACATCAGCATCCACCCGATAACTATTACCATGAACCTTAATAGATTTATCCTTGCGTTCAACACCCTCACCGTTGAATTTCCTCTTTAAGGCAGACTCAACTTCGTCTTTTAGTTTCTGCGCAGTGAACGTGCCATCAGTAAAATTATAACTCTTTTTTGTTACTTCAATTCTGTATTCCGGAATAAACGTTGACTCTAGAATAACAGCAACATCCACGTCACTCTGAGTACGGATATTCGTATTATTTGCATATGAGCCCTGTACCAGCAAAACAATTTTCTTGCCCATGTCACCATGCAGGTCTAATGAGAATGCCCATGTGTCAGTTTCATAGGAACGAATTTCTTTGTTGTTATCGGTATATCCCACCAATTTCATTGCGTCTCTAATCATACGAATTGCGTTTTTACAACGTTCTTCCTCAGTTGCACTAAGCGGCGTTGCGTATGTTATTAATTGTGATTCTTTAAAATTCAACGCTATTCCTCCTCTAACAATCATAATACGCTTGCAAAATTTCAGTTCCTAATATCTCTTAAAACGACTCAACTTTGTGCCTTATTTACTTTGTAATACCTTTGTGGTGTTGCGTTTGGGCATCAATTCAATTGAAAACAAGCTTCTATACAATGCCCCAACCGCCAAAGTGAAACAACACAGGTATCCCGCCTGAATCAAATAATATCAATTAATCGCACCTCATAAGCGATCCTCTCACCCGCCACCCTATAAACATAAACATGCTCCCTAATCAAACCATAATCCTGCTCCATTAAATCTTGGCTAAGCTCCCCTTCATTCGACGTCAAGATAATATATCGACTAACACCTTCAGTATCTTCGCTGATAAAATCAACCAAGCCATATGCATCCATCCTTTTCAGATTAAGCCTGCCTTGGTGGGTTTCATAATCTTTAACGATGCTTTCAAAATCATTGGGAATTAAACGGCTATAGGGTGAATCTTCATAGGGTTGCACCTTAAATTGTGCTACCTTTTTCACAGAACGTAATTGTATGCTACGCTCCCTCTCGATTTCCTCTAATCGATCATGGCGACGCTCTTCTAGATCCTCAATCTGACTGATGGTCTGGTTGATCAGAGCACTATTTTTATGTGCGACATCTTCAGTCTGATATCTTTGCAGGCGCTCATAAAGGGTCGTCATTTGGGTATCAAATGAACGTCTTAAAAATTGACTTTTGCGATTCAGTAACTCTTCACGGCCTAGACGCAATGTGATTAACTGTAGACGTGCTTGTTTAATGACTTCTCCCTTAAAGGTTTCGTCTTCAGATATGCCGATCTCCGTCCCCTTGATCGTGTCACTAAACAGCCAATAGGGGGACAAGCGAATATAGGCACCATTAGCCCGCTTGGCCAGCAACAGCAAGCTGCGTTCTAATTCCCGTCCTTGCCCATTCACAAAACTAATTTCATTCAACTCAACAGTCATAGGTTCGTTCACTTTACACCTTATACTGCAAGTCGGCAGTGATATTCGTTGGACATCTTGCTCGGCATAAGCCAAGGCTAACTTATAGAGTGGATGATCATTGGCTAAAAGTAATAAATCTTCAGTCTCTTTATCTTCCTTGACCGTAAACCGGTACGTTCCTTCATCACTGAAATGGATCTTATGCTTTTTGCTAAAGTCTCGCACAGATTTAGGAATACGATCTATACGAATGATAGACTTATCATTTGATAGATTCAATTTCAAACGTGTTGACTGTAATTGTTCTAAAGCAAACTGTCCGTAGACACGCGCAGGTATGCTTTCCAGGGATAATTCATTATAGGAACGCCTCACTCCTGGGAGATCAAAGCTTTGATCATCGAGCCGCTCTTCTCGAGCTTGTTCCAGGAGCCGGCGATGTTCTTCTGATAAACGTTTTTCCATCTGAGCGATCAGATCATCAAGATTTTCTCTTCCAGAAATAGCTTTTTCCATGAGGCTTGCCAGATCAATCTCCTCTTCTTCCAGAACTTCTCCAATGAAATCGTAGACAAGCTCCTGGCCTAGATCAACGCGCATTTGCTCAAGCTTCTCTAATAGACGTTTCATGACTTCCCCTTCGCGAGTGTTCACTGCCACAAGGTTAAAGACAAAGACTTCGTTCCTTTGCCCAATTCTATGAATACGCCCCATACGCTGCTCGAGTCTGTTCGGATTCCATGGAACATCGTAATTAATCAACTGATTACAAAATTGAAGGTTGATTGATTCTCCACCAGCATCGGTTGCCAACATAATCTGGACGTCACCCCGGAACTTTTCAATTTCTTCCCGACGTCGATCCATTGAGAAATCCCCTACAATTTTTGCCACCGATGGTACCCGATCAAGTAAGCGCCGTTCTAAATAATTCAGGGTATCTTTGGCCTCCGAAAAAAGAAGAATTTTTTCTCCTTTGGCTAAAAGGCCCTCTGGTCCAAACAAGGTAGATTCTAACTCTTGATATTTTCGCTCCACATCACTCAAGCGAACTCCATTGGCCTTTCTAATTAAATCCGTCAATTCATTGATTTCTAGCTGCAATTCATAGAGGTCAATCGCATCCGTTTCGCCCTCCGCAACGCCCTCTAGTTCATCTTGTTCTTCAACTGTGGCCTCTTCATACTCCTCAATGGAGAAAACACGGACTTGTTTCAGCTCGTTTTTCAGGACATCTTCAAGCCGTTCTTTACGCCGTACCAACGATAAATAAATCGCCTCAATAGACGAGCTCAGCCTTCGTTGCAAGAGCATCATAGCAAATGCCGTACTGTGATTATTATTCTTTTTGGCCCGGTTAAAATGCTCACTGACATAGGACGTGACATCGTTATATAACTCTAATTCATCAATGGACAAATTAAAGGCTAAGGTTTGAGTGGTCCGCTTAGGAAATAAGGGCGTACCATCAAAGGTGACCATAGACTCTTTCAAGCGACGAATGATAAAGGGATTGGTTTTCTCATACAAAGAGTCGCTGGTATTGAGGTTCGAAAACAGATCATGGTCTATGAGGTTCATTAAGTGGCGAAAGTTCTCTTTATCTCCCTTATGCGGGGTAGCCGTTAATAACAAACAGTGTTCTGCATTTCGCAAGAGCACTTCCCCAAGTTGATACATCTTAGTTCTTTGAATTTTTCGCTGCTTTACCCCATGAGTGTAGGCCGCCATTTTATGCGCTTCATCCACAATGATCAGATCGAATTTAGAACGGATCAAATAGTTTTTGACATCCTCACGCATTGCCCAGTAAAGTGAGGCCAGGCAATTGTCGTGTTGATCAAATGGATTGAGATTACCAGATTCACGTAGCGTAGTGCGAGAAATGATCTTAAACTCTTCACCAAACTTCTCACTTAACTCTTCTTGCCATTGAGGGAGCACCAGGGGGGGTACAAGAATCAGGATTCTCTCGACACTTTGTCTAGCCAATAATTCTCGAATAAGCATTCCCGCCATAATTGTTTTTCCTGCACCTGGGTCATCCGCCAGCAAAAAACGCACCTGTGGGGTTTGCAACATTCGGCTGTAAACAGCTTCAATTTGATGGGGTAAAGGTATAATCTGTTGGTTTCCTCGCATCCTTGACTTAGAATATCGTTCATCTAGCTTGAGAACATGGTACCGTAAGTAATGACTGATTTGATCGAGGGTAGCAACAGGATTAAGGTTTTCTTGTAATAATTCTAACGACTCAAGCTGTTCTAACTCCAGATAGCTTTCATAATACTCTCTCGTCTGGCGACCAATAGCCTCTACTAAGAAGAGGATCTTATCGATGGGTTCACATTTCTTTATTTCTACTGTTTCCGCCCAATAGGGACCTTGGATGATATCACCAACTTTAATCAACAGTTGTACCCCCTACCCCGTCGAAAATCAGATCTTGCACGTTGGATGATCTTTATTTGCCTTTGCCAAATTATTTTTATATGTTACTTCTTAATAAAGCGCCTGGTACATTCTGAGTGTGAACACTTCATCACGATAAAGCTCGACCTTACCCGCTCGAATCGTCTCAATCCTTAACGTGCATGTTTCTCCTAGCGCATAATGACCTTCTGCCAAGGTGAATAAAACTGAGACATTCCGCTCCATCGCCTCGCCCGTTAAGTCAAACGTATAGATCACTTCATTAGAAGTTCTCTCGCCATTCTTATAAAAAGCCATCTTAACTTGTCGTAGCAATACATCGTTGGATATCCTTTTCTCTTGGTAGAAAGTTACCTGTTGTCGATAGTTCGTAATGATCTTATCTGGAGTTGCCACATTGATGTCGACCAGCTCGGCATCGGCAGTGCGGCGATAATCAATCAATGGAATAACCATTTCTTGGGGCATGGCTCCACCGTGAATGAATTGCAACCCCCCTGCTCCGATAAAACGGTTTAACCCTTTAGTGATCACTGCCTCACAATTAAGGATGACTGCTTCTTCTGGTAGGCGAATAGCCCCTTCCGGAACAGTTAAGCCCTTTCCTAAAGCGAAGCGTCGATTCTTATCATAGATTTCACCGGTGACCGCCTTGACCTTAGCGTCCGCTTCCACTTTATTATATTGAAATAAAAAGCCGTGGTCAGCGGTAATAAAGATCCGCTTAGCCTGAAGACGAGAGAGCTTGTCCACCGCATCCTTTAAGGCCGCAATCGTTCGTTCGACCGCTTCATACGTCTCACGCTCGGTTTTTGCTGTATCCCCCGTCGCATCAATTACATCATGATATAAATAAACCAAACGTTTGCGCTTGAACTTCTCATCAGCCTCACTAGGCGACCAATCCATGAAATCCCCTAGACGATAACAAACGGCTTCAGGACAATACGCTTGTAAAATAGCTTCTCGGTTGATTATCCCACGGGTTGATTTTTCATCGACATAGACTGTTCCACCTTCATCAATACGCATTTCACGGTGGGGCAACAGACACGCCATTCCCAGTTGGGTATAACTCGGCAAACTAACCTTCATGGGTTGAATTGATGCCTCTCCATTGATGCGTTGATTGAGCTGATCTGTTAGATCACGCCCCACCTCATAGCGAAAGGCATCGGAAATGATCACGAAAATCTTTGTCTGTTCCTTGTTTATAACTGGGCGAATCTTATCAGTAAAGAACTGTTCCTGCTTCAACATCTTACCCTTGGACTCGACCGTTCCTTCACATAACCAAGCATTAGTTTCTTCTGCCATACGCACAAGATACACATTTTCATACCAATTGGTCAGTTGTTCGATTAAAGGGTATAGCAACTCCTTTTGTTCTATATGTAAATAATTTTGCATTAAGTGACGATAAATTTGGTCAATTTTATACCATTCATCTGCGTAAAGACTTAAGAAACTATCCCATGACGAAGAATTAGAAGCAAACTTCTTGACCAGCATTTTTAGTTCAGTAAGTTTAATCACATGACTCAACACATCATAGTAACCGGCTAGTTTCTCCTTTTTCCCCCAATGGGTCTGTCTGTGAGCATTAATTCGCTCGCTCCAGGCACGAAGATCAGCCGTTTGATGCCTAATCTGATCGATCATTTGCTCGATTAGTAGCCCCTCTGTCGAAGGGAATGTCGAAGTACGATCATAGGCCTCTAGTGGTTTTGCAATGAGCTGCTCGGGTATCCTGTACTTAGATTCAAACTCTTTAATATATCCCTCTAATTTCTCTACCTTCGGCTTTTCTTCCCGAAACCAGTCCTCAATAAAGAGAGCACAGGTATTTGGCAAGGTCGAATCTAAGCTCTGTATCAAAGGGGGATCAATAAGTGCAGCACTAGCAAAATGTTGATAAATCGTAATTTCCATTAAGTTTAATAAAGGATTACCGACCTCATCGATCGCGATTCCAAAGTGGGGTAGAATTAACTTCCACATGCGATCGAGGGAGAAGAACTTAGCCACCTTTTTTAAGCCCTCATTGTTAGTTGAATCTAGTCCTAAGTATAAGAGCTGCTGGGTAATATCGGGTATGGTCAGCGAGGGGGAACCGATAAGGACAGCAATCATCGCGCTTTCAACCATCTTCTGATCTGCTTTTGCAGGTAAAATACGCTTTAACTTCTGCTTGCGCTCTTTACCTTTAAAGAACGCAGCAAAGTCCTCCACCATAGGGCGGATGACATGATCCTCTACCTGCAGTTCCTCGACGACCATAGCAATCTCGTCCGACTTAAACTCCGCTCCATAAAGCAGTATATCCAGTAAGTAATTCTTATCATCCCTTGGACGAGGAAAGGAGGCATAGAGAATAAAGGAGGTATGGGGATGTTTAATTTCTATGTCATATTTGAGACGAAAGAAGTTATTTTGTGTTATGCGTCGTACTTCCATTGCTTCTGCCACAAACTCTAGTTCCAACTCAGCAAAGTCCATCTGTTCACTGGCGTCATACCAGAAAAGAATGGCGCGTGGTTTAGCATCGTTCTCTTGAGTAATTTTCTCGCGCAGTGACTGTATCAAATCCATCTCTTACTCAGCCCTTTCCCGAATTCGACCGCTGTTCCAACCCCTATATCTTAGCAAGGACCTTCTGTAGTTTCGCGTAGTTTACTTTCACGCCGTCATCTAAGTCTAGGGCAATTTGAGCATTGGCATATACTGCTAAGACTTTATCAAAATCGATTAACTCTTCAATCCGCCTACGGAAGAGTTCTTTCTTTTTCTCAAAGGCCCGCTTTTCCACAGCGCTCAAGGATGGGTTAACCAAACGCATTTCCAAAGTATCGATCTCGTTGCTATACTTGGCTTGGATTTCTTGCAATTGTTCGAAACGAATTGTAGCTAAGGTATCTGGTTGATAGCGATGTAGGTAGATGAGCGTACGTAACCCTTTGGCACTGCCTGAATCAACGAGCCAGTAGATGGGACGCTTCTGATAAATTTGACAATGGTCTTTGAAGAACTCGTCCAGGAAATAACGTCTGATTCTCTCCTCAGTCGATTCATTATTCCTCTGGGTGAGTGATTCAGCAATCCAAGCAAGATTTTCTTCGACGGTATCTTCACTAAAAGTGACAGATAGAAATGTTTTTAGATGAGAGATGATATCATTTTCAAAATAGGCGTCATCTGTTAAAAGAATTAAGCCATTCCTGTTAGGAGTGAATTTGTGATAGTTTGATGCATCAAAATCACCACCAGCATATGCAAGCCCCTCAAGATCGAGCGAGTATCTACCCATGACGCAGCCGATGAAGTACGATAAGAATGATTTGCTATCACGCAGGCGATCAGCTTTACGTACGGTTACTTCTTCATCTGGGACTTCGGGCGTCATCTCATCTTGGAGTCCGTATTGTTCAATAAAAATACGATTTAGGGATTCTTCGTTGGATTTAAGCTGGGTGAACCTGTTATCTGCTTCGTTAATCCATCTTGAATAAGTATCCGAGAGTTTAGGAATTTCCTCTTCATGACACAACCATGGATGCCTAATAAAATCCCATGATATTTCAGAGGAATTCCAATCTAACCGTGAAATTGAAATATTCTCGTTTACCTTTGATCGTATTTCGATTTTAGAGTGAGGTATTATTACAGGGAGATTCTTAATGTTACCAACTTGGGAATGCATGGTAGGATTCAAGATCTTTAGCATTTCTACAGAAATATGACAACACATAAACCCCAGTAATAATTCGTATTCATCATTACTAGGAAACGCCATCGAACCCGAGTTATCGAATAAGAATCCTTTAGGGAGAAATCTAACACCAAAATAACTTGAACTAACATCAGACCAAGTAATTCCTTGGCGAAAGAAGTAGCTTTTGTTTCTAATAATGGAGCGATTGAAGTTTTTAATCCATTGTCCGTCATTTTCCCAGTTAACAACATATTCCTGATTTCCGTACCACTTTCTAAATGTACCACCTTTATTATATGGGAACCACTTTCTTTTACTAATTAATGCCTCCTTATAATCCTCAGAGTCAAACCCTATTTTTTGCATATTTACTTCGAACCAAAATCTTAAAAACTGATCATTATCACCAGTTTCCATCCCTTTCCTTGCCTCTGCTAGTTCATCTAATGTCAAAAATTCCTTGAATATTTTCCGAACCTGATCTGAACTCCAATAAGCAATTGGCGATCCAGGTATATCTAAGAATCTTTCCGAGCTTACTATTGCATATCGATTTTTCTTTACTGGAAAAACGCTAGGAATTCCCTCAACTAAATCCTCCAATTCTACATAATTAAATACGCCAACTTGTTTTTTAATACTCCTTAGTATTGTAGCGCATGTTCCAAATGCAATTCCCATAACGTTATTCCCCATATGTGTCATATTCAAAATCGAAAATTCTTGCAGCAGATGCTTTCGATAATCTTCATATGAAGATAAGAACATCCAAGATTGCATCGTGACAGAAACATGGAAGCCAAAAGGTTTAACAAACGATTCCATACGTTCCATAAATACAGCGAATAAATCTGCTTTACTATTTTTGTAGTTTTCTCTCAGATGCTCTGACAGCTTTGAATTCATTCCTTTATTGCCCATATAAGGGGGGTTGGTAATGACAATTTCATATCGGTCAGCAAGGGTCATAGCCTGCGATAATAGTTGTTCAAGTCTCGACAATAGATTTCTCTCGTTATTCACAAATAAGTTCTCGTTAAGCTGAGCCTTTAACCGTTCTACTTTAGTTAAATACTTGTTAAAATCGATCTGAATAGGCTTTAAAATACTGCCATAATTCTTAGCATCAATAAATGTTCGCAAAAGCAATTCTAATTGCATTACTTCATCTTCATTTTCCGCAATAAGCGGAACTACTCCCTCATCTAATAAACCATTCGACTCTTGAATCGAAATTATATTGATCTGAGGGGGATTGCGGAAAATGCGTCTTGATTTCGCTCTCGCTTTCATGAAGAGCGCAAAGGATGCTAGTTGGGCTGCACGGTCATCAATATCAATTCCAAATAAGTTCTTTTCTAAAATAAGAGTTGGAATATCACTCACGACATAGCCCCGCTCTTCATATATGGAATAGAGCAAATCAAAGGCATAGACCAGAATATGCCCTGACCCACAGGCAGGGTCTAGCAAACGGATGTTTTCCGGCGATAGTTTAGGGTTCTTTAGCTCTTCTAGTTGTTTCTTCACTTCTTCTGATTGTTCGGCTGATTCCACATAATATCTCATTTCAGGCTTTATTGATGATTCGGGATGGGCTTCTAACCACAGGGTCCCCAAAGAATTCTCGACCATGTAGCGTACAATCCAGTTGGGTGTAAAAAGTTGAGTGGCTGCAGGGATGTCCTCTTTGATAATTTTAATATTTTTCTTTAATTTTGCGGAAACTTCATCCTTTTTTTCAGAGATATAATACTGATACAACCAGCCAATCACTTCGACTTCCTGAAAGCTAGCAGTAAGTTCTTCATCCTTCACAAGCTCATTGATTACTGATTCACTGTCTAACAAGAAATCAGGCAATAGCAATTCTGTATAATCATCGATCCTCTCAAACATAAACGGCAAGATCGGTTGCAAGGCATTACACTGGGCAATAAAAAGCTTGCGATAGGCATCTTCATGATTGCCCGCTTCAAGTAATTTACGGATAGTAGTTTTATCGACCTCAAGCTCCATACTGGCATAGTTGAGCACGATATCAGGCTCCACTTTCCCCGTACTACTGGAAAGCACGTTCACCCGCTCGGGGAGATACTCATGAATCTCCATATAGCGGATAGCGATAATACGATTGAACCAAATATAGGCCGCTTCTTCAAGCAACTGTTGATATCCTTTATCCTTATATGCACCCTGCAGTGATTCAAAGGTTCCTTCCATCGAAAGGGGATAAGCAAGCTTATTGACCATAAGCTTCTCGCCTTGGCGCTCTACTTTAGTATTAGTGTTGGCATCAATGCCGAAGAGCTGCGCTCGTAAGGACACTTTATGAATTAACTCTTGGCGTGCTGATACGGCAAATGATTTGAGTGCTGCTTTATTCATTCTTAGATTCCTCCCAAGCGCCTTGCTTAATCGCTCTTCTTAAGATTACTAACCTTTAATTGCTCCATTAATTTGGTGCGCAAGTGTTTGATGGCATCATCTAATTCGTTTAAGGTCGTGATCTGCTGTCTTGTATTAAAGAAGAGGTGATAGAGTTCCTTCTCTCTCAAGTCTCTGGTGGGCTTTTCATGGACACCTGTTGGCTGATAGGGTGCCTTTTCTTTCTTCTGTTGTCTCTGCAGTTCTTCCATCTCACTTGCCTTCTTAGCAAGGCGTTTTACCTGGTCATTGCACTCAATCTGTAGAGATCGAATGATTAACATGCTTGAATCCTTAGCAATACGCTCTATGAGTTGTTCTAAGATCCTCTGCCCTTCAGTGAGCATGACTCGGATAGGTTCATTTTCTGTGTAATAATCTATCAATTCCTGATTCTGGACTAAGGTGCCCTCCACCTGCTCGACGATTGTTTGGCGTGCGGCTTCCACATAGTCAGCGATCTTAGCTTTTAGTTGTTCTTGAAGCAGCGGCAAGTTCGGAATTAGTTGGTAAGGTTTGGGGTTGGCGAGAATCGAATCAATTTGAAGTTTAATTAGGTTGATATCCCGATCATTCATCGACAATATCTCCTGCGCATACTTATTAAGCAGTTCGACCGAACTGTCAAAATAATCGATGGGGTTACGCCCATAGAAGGAATTGAGTGTATTAAGGTCTTCAAACCACTCATCCAACTGATCCTCTACCAGAATAAACTGACTCACTAGGTCATCATCATCGCTGAGGCTTAGAAGACGGTTGGTCCCCATTTTGAATCTCCCAATTTCCGCTTCCCCAGGGTAGGGATAAACCTTGGCACTCTTCCTGCGTTCTTCAATCTTGCCCAAAGGCCCCATGAATTTATCGTTCAATGCCTCTCTAATTGCCTTGGCCATCTCTTCGTAAGAATCTCCAATAGCATCATTGCCAAAATACTCACGAAAAATTAACTGGAGTTTTCTACGATCTTCTGCGCCGGGCACTTTTACAGCCATCAACAAGATGCGATCCCTTTCCTGTTGCTTACCCAGGCGATCGTAGAAGTTGGGATTCGTTGGAGTAAATGTGTCACCTGAATACGTCATCTTAACTTTGATGTCATGATACAAGGCCAAGACTATCGCAATCGTGTCATAGTCATTCCAACCATAAGGAACTCCACTATATTTGTCGATGAGGCTTTTTAAGGCGACTTTTTCGTGTGATCGATCCGCCTCTTCCATGTGCAGTTTTACATCTTCATAAGCATTTTTGTTTTCCATACCTTCAGTTGAGTACTGTAATCCGGCGGTTACCATTGAGATCCAGACATTCTTATAATCTTTATAGGAAGTCGGCTTATCAATATACGCTAACTTAGTGTACGTGTTCCGCACTAACATTTCCAAAGCACTCGTCATTCGGTTTTCAAAGGTGCCGTTAAAATTCCGCTCTTGACTTTGGATGAAAAATCTTGCTTGCTCACAAGCTCGTTCCATCATGTGCTCAGCTTTTCCCTCAAACCCTTCAACCTGATTAATCTTTGCCTCATAGATTCGGTTCTGGCTGGGAGTTGTACTCGGAGATTTTTTGCGTTTTGTATAGCTGAGAATCTGTTCAACATATTCGAGTGCGCCCTCGACTTCAGCAATCCGCTCAGGGTCCAAGCAAACGGATAAGACACCCGAGTTCGAGTTTAAGGCTACTTCACTATCACTAACTCGCCCACCATAGACTTGGACGGTGAGGGAATGGGTCATGATCGTACGTACAAAATTATCAAATCGCTTATTATAGTCAAATTCTTTCTTTTCATAACTAACCTTCGCCTTATTATAAATAGTATCGAAAAACATTTTCCCTAGGAGTTCTTTGATCCGCCCAGACTTGACTGGTTCGTTATGTATCTCACGATTGATCTCTTGCTCTTCATCGGATAGGAAAGAGTAGCTCTGGTCTGGATGTTGCTCGATATACCTGGTCTGTTCTAAGCGAGCTAGGGATTCCTTGACCGCGTTTTCCAGAGGTAAGCGCTCGCTATGAATACTGGGTATTAGCAGGGTTGCGACGTTATTCGCTTTGGCTTTAAGCGCCTCTATACTCTTAATCATATAGAGAACGGTTAACACGTGCACATCAAAATCCAACAATCCTTCATTATTGCGTGCTCGATCCTCTGCCCGGGCAATCGTGCTGGTAATAGCGGAATCTAAGAAACTGCGGATCGAAGGATAGAAATCAGCCATCGTCACTAAGTTCGTGGTATCTTTCTCTGCCTTCAGGAGGCAGGCTTCTTGGAAAGCTTTCAGTAGCGAGCGCTCCCCGTGCGCAAGGTGTGCACCACCCTCTCCTTGGGTGCGAATCTTATTAAAAACCTCTTTGAGCAACTCCACTTGGTAGGGTACGAAGGGAAAGAGTTCCACGAACTCCAAGGTTGAACGATAAGCCATCCGTAATTGGGTGGTACCTGGCTCAAAGGACAGACGATTGCGTATTATTTGCTCTTCTTGATCATAACGAAGGGTCAAACTTGCCGCAGCAGTCTCAGTTTTTTCGAGCAAACGGCGTTTAAGAACCGCATCCGTGTTTGCACTGGATAAATTCAGGCGAGTGATAAAACGTCCCTGAATTTTTGAAAAGTCATCCGAACTTTTCAAATTAATTGCGGATTCGATTTTTTCTTGTGAGGTGACGATCACCCAAGCTTGTCCCATGGCTGCTTGGCCAATTTCTTCAACCACCGTTTGTAAGTTGAGCATCAGATCCGAGTCTGTCCCGATATACTGACCGACTTCATCCGCTAAGAAGACTAGACGATAATCCGAACCCCGACTTTGGCAATACGTTGCAATTAATTTGGCGAGCATATCGGCGGTCATCTCCAAGGAATCTTTAGCCGTCGTAAGAAATTGTCTGGCTGATTCCTCGTCAACTCCAAGATTGATCAAGGCTTGGATAATCCCTTTTTGCTTAAGGCGGATTTTCAAGCGGATCTCTTCCCATGATGATCCGGTAACCTTCCTAATTTCCTCTTTAAAGGATCGATAAATCCCTTCACTTTCTAATTGACGTTCAATATCCGCCACCCAAATGGTCTCTGAATACCCGAGATGTCCATTGAAAACCCGTAAGAATACCTCCACTATTCGTTCTTTATTACTGGCACTCGAAGAGGATTTAGAATCAATGTTAAAGAGTATAGCGTCGCTCGGTTTCTCGGAAACCTTTTGCATCATGTCCAGCAATTCACGATCAGCGGTCTTATCTATGAAGTAATCAACTGGCCTTTTTCCAGCCACCTCTTTGTTGTCGAGTAAGTAGGAAAGGATTTTCAAGAAATGAGATTTACCTGAACCAAAGAATCCAGAAATCCAGACCCCAATATCCTTACCTGGTCGCTTGTACACTGCAAGATAATTTTTATAGAAGGCTGTAATATAGCGAGTGCCTTCCTCCGTCATGACGTATTCCTCGAGCTCTGTTTTCATGGTTTCTGGGTCAACTTGACCGGCTTGCACTACGCCGTTAATATTTCGTCTTATCTTCTTCTGAAAGATATCTTCGATAAGCAACGTTGCCATGAAATTCATCTCCTGTTTCTTCCATCTAGATTCTCGATAACAGATACTGGTCTTCGTTATTTAGTCGATGAAATAAGCGCAGATTAAGTCCTGTAAATTGCCCAGGGTAAAATAATACGACCGTACGACGATACGCATAGGTAGATAATAACTTAAGCAGTTTACTTGAGCGCATTAGGGGAAAAGCATTTCCTACTCCGGTGATGAAGATAAGCTCTGCATTCCCAGCTTCCTTGATAAAGGACTCGACTAGAGTCTGTTCATTATCTAGGACCGTTTCTGTCGTTTCGACTAAGCCGCTCAGACCTTCTTCATCACTTATTTCTAAGAGTTCCTCGAGATCCCCCTCGAATAGATTCAGAAAGAACTCAAATAGGTTGATATTCTTTATTCTAAGCGTGGATTGCTCGATTAGGGCTTTGAGATAAATACGTACCTTTAGCTCATCCTCGGCAGGGTAATCAAACACATAATGAGGAATTTCACTTCCTATTCCCTTGGGGGTAGTAAAACCCTGCTTGTGGATTCGGTTTTCGAGGTTATTTAAACGTTCATAGGTTTCAGCGTTCAATTGATTCACCTACCTTAATGTTGTTAGTATAGCCAGCAGTGGATAGTGATCTATTGCATAATCTTTTAATTCCCGATTGACGTGTAGAGGAGTAATCTGGTAGACATGTCTCTCTTTTTCGGTCAGCAAGCCGCACTCGCGAAAAAACATCAGCATAGAACTTTTTAAGCGTTGCTTTGTCTTAGGGCTCCAACGTGCAATTTCCTCAGTTTCAGCTTCTTTCCTTTCAAAGAAGAAATCCAGCTCTACTTTGCGCAAAATCCCTTGATTATGGAGATAATCATAAAGAACGATCTCCATGAAAAATTCATAGGGCAAACGATACGTATATAGGTAACTATATAAAATTAGAGCGTTCTCCTCAAAGCGAGTCCCCTCTAAATAAGCCTCTAATAGGATCTCGTCAAAGTTGCCAATTCTTTGCAGCACCCTTTTCAGCCTATCGCGAATTCCAGCTTCACTCCTCATTTGGAACAAATTATGGTTTAAAACTTCTTGTACAATTTCTGTTCTCGATAAGCCCCTTCTCTGAAGCCGGAGGACCTCCCGAATTTCCTGTTTAAATAAGCCGGTACTGGTAAAACCTGCAGAATATTTCTTCATATCATAGTAAACCATCCTCTGATTCATAATACTGATCAATCGAACACACTTGATACTATATCAGGTTAAACCGACAAGAAACTGTTTATCTCGATACTGTGAAGGCTGACTAGCCCTGACTCTATTCTGTCGTCTATATAATCGATGACATATCTTCTTAAAGGATTAATGTCATTTGAAATCTTCTAATTCCTTACAATTATAGTTATTTCTACACCTTTATGAATTAACCTGCAAATCTCAGTTGAATCTTGAATTTTCCTTGATCTTTAATGGAGGCTTTTGAATTGAAAATTACACTCGTAGAATATTCAAGGGTCTTCTAAATGCCGTTAATTTAACTGTGCAACATTCCTTCTACAGTATATTTTTCGACTTATTCTACGTTTAGTGTAACCATTAGTGATAATGGATAACGGAAGTTACATTACGGCAAATCCATTTTCATCTCTTTAACATTTCGTGTTCCTTTCTTAAAACAGTTAATCCTCGAACAATACCATTTGTTCAGTGTCAGAGTTTATTTCTTGTTTAGCCACAGGTTTTGATTTTTGGGGATACGTCTCATCCAAATACTTTGATACTTTTTTCAAGTCTCGTTTGGGGATCTTCTTCTCCATTTTTGGCAACTTGAGGTGTGATCTGTATAATCCCATATGATGCCGTTTATTCTCCAGACAACGCCAAGATGGCTCTTCCCCCCAATATCCAAATTCAACTGGGCCCCCGCATGTACGACAAGTTAGTTCTCCATTCATCGGATACTTCTGGTCAATTCCACGCGTAAAACAATTGTCGGTAACGCATCTCCAATAATAAGGGGCATCTTTACCTTCGGCTGCTATCATCTCTGAGCCGCAAACAGGACATTTGGATTCTGGTGTATCAATATAATTAATAAGTTCAGAAAGCCTCAAAACCTCTTTATAATCTTTTTGTACAGTTTTACTGCACCTTCTCTCCATAATTTCCTGAGTCGATGAAAAACTTAACGGATTCAGTGAGCCGGTCCAAACGATATCATCATCAATAAAAACTAGTTTTTCATGCATTTTCATTTTATGTATAAGGACTATACCAATATTCGAAATGTGTTCCTCTATTTCCCGGTATGTAGCAACCTCAGTCTTATTGCGGTCCTGAAGACTTTTAGTAATAACAAAGATAGTTACCCCCCGCTCAATTGCAGCCTGCAATTGGGGTTGCAGATAGGACAACCGATCTTTTGTCATAAAGGGTGAGTATATTACTATCTCATTTTTTGCCTTTTCCAAGTCGTCCGATAAGTACATATAAAAAGACTCTTGGGTAACTACTAATCTTTCCTCGACCGTTTCAATTTTACCCCCAGCGACAATTCTTTGTGCTTTTAAAGATTGTTCATGTAATTTCGGTGCAAGCTCTCTTGCATCAATCATCGGAAACTTCTTTTCGTATATAAGATCATTTAGCAAATCGGCTAGCTCAGATTTCTTACCTTTAGAGAGACAATACTTAAAATCGCCAATAATAAAGAGTTTAAATTTGGCCCTTGTTATCGCGACATTAAAAAGGCGTCCCATCTGTTCCTTCATTTCAGAGGAATTCATAAAAAGATTTACCCTAAAATGCGGCTCATCTACAACTAAATCAAATATGACAATATCCGCTTCTGAACCTTGAAAGCTGTGAACCGTTCCAGCACGAACTAAATCATCCTCAATTCCACTATCTTTTAATAGAAGGTCAATCAGTTTTGTGTGGGGCCGATATGGGGAAATAATTAAGATCTTGCTCTCTTTCCCTTTAAAGCTATTTGAACTGCTCTCTAAACCCTTTGAAATAATCCTTTCTGCAAGATTTACTGATAAAGTAGCAGAAAGGAAATTCAACCGGCTGCTTTGGTTTCCCTTTGATACACTAGTTACCCAGGCGTTTAAACTTTCAGTATTAACTAAGACTACTGGACTGTCCGTTAAAAAACTATCATTGCACCACTTATCAAATTCAGCTTTGCTCTGCCTTCTTTTATCTGAACCCGGCGATTTTAACATCCCATAATAACGATTTGCTATTTCGGCGATATCAGGCTCCATTCGGTGCTGTTCATTAAGGGTAATAAAGTAATTGGGTAAGCATTTTTTTACGTATTTTTCTTTGATACCAGATTGTTCAAAGATATCGCAACCAATCCACTTCTTGGCTATTTCAGTATCTGATAAGACAATAGGCGGAAGTTGCTTGAAATCGCCAACAATAACGACATTATTGGTTGACAGAAGCGTTGCAGTCCAGAGTGCTGGAATCGGGGCCATAGATGCCTCATCCAAAATAATTGTATCAAATTTCCTTGCATGAAGTTCATCGCTTAGATACGCTTTTGTTAATGTGGTTCCGATGATTTTGGCATCAGCTATTATATGCTTTTCGATCTCATCAATTTTATTTTGAATCTCTGCAATTTCGGCAGTATAAAGTATGATATCTTTCTCAAGTAACTTAATATATTCTTTAGCCTCATCCGGACTAAAACCTATTAAACTTATACTGAGCAAATTATAGTTTTCATCCATCAATGACAGAAAGTCCTGGAAACTAGCACAGCCCTGGTATTCATTGCTTTGACCAGAAGTCATCTTAGTTTTCTCAATCTTATTTTCTATATAGTGTTTTTTTAAGCTAATGCTTTTTGTCAACGCAAGATTATTAGTTATACATTCATTCAGCTCTTTTTCTAGTCTTGCATAATCTGATATTACTCCTTCAAGATCACTCCCAAAATCAGCTTCTATCTTTCTTATCTTTTCTTCTAGTTCAACTATCTTGTCATCTAGTTCTTTCGATTTTTCTTTGCTTGCGTTCATAACTTGGTTACATTTCTCAATTTTTGCAAGCGTTTGTTTGTATTGCTTTTCTATATCCTTAATTGAGGTTGATACGGCTATTGAATGCAGTTCACTTTCGAGGGCAAACCTTTTTTGGTACGATGTATCTTTATTGCCGTATACCACAATTTTAGCCTTGAGTGTTTCGTTTAAATCGCGCAAGGTAGTATCAAGCAGAGTAATATCTTGGCTCAGACGCTCAGGTGAAGGTATACGTCTTAGAGCCCTACTGATAACATTTGTTTGCGAAGCCTCTAAATGTAAATTTTTCGCCTTTAAAAGGTCAGAAGACTTGGTGGATATTTCAATTTGTAGATCATTTATCTCTTTTTCTAAACGCTCTAAAATTCGCTTTTGAAAAGTTAAAGAGATACTGTTTGACAATTCATTTTTAATCTCTTCCCGACGGTGAAATTTGGAAATTTGAGCGTTATATTGCTCCAATTCAAGATATGATCTATCCAGCTCATCAATAGTTGATGACTTTATTAACGATTCTTTATTACTCTCTTCGATGCATTTATTATATCTGTTTCTGAATCTAGTATATTCTCCCCCCACTTTAATATAGGGGCTGAATTGATCTCTTTGGGTTCTCAGTGTGCTTATTTGGTTCTGAAGCTTACTTTGGGAGTGGCATTCACGATCATATACTCCTATTGCTAAAGATAATTCTTTTCTTTCAGATTGATAGTTGTAACACCATTCATAATTTGAAATTTGCTTACGAAGCTTATTTATATCGGCTTTTGTCTCTCGCAATTGTTTCTTTTTATATGTAAGTTGCTCTGAAAGATCTTTCGAATGAATTGCAATTTGATTTATCATCAAAACTTCACTGTAGTTTTCAATTAATTGGGGATCTTTTGGAATACCGAGTCTAAGTATACAGCCATTTATCAAATCTTGCTTTTCGACACCCTTTGCTGATTTAAGTATGGCTGAGTCGACGGCAGTATTTGTATGAGATACTAGTAATACAGTTCTATCTCTTTTGAAAAGTTCATTAATAATTTTGCCAATCGTTTCTGTTTTACCCGTACCAGGAGGGCCCCAAATAAATGTCATGGTTCTTCCAATTGCACTCTCCACGGCTTTTATCTGGTTATGATTCAATTTAATACTTTCACCTTTTAAAGGTTTAATTGCTTCAGGAACTCCATTTACCGTTGTTCTCCCTAACATGCGCAGTCCAACAATATTTTCCATCTCTGAATTATTCTCAATTCTGGCAATTAATTTCTTCAACAAAATTGATAGATCATTATGTAATCTTGCGAATGGAACGAAGTCACCTAAATCAGTATTTAAACTAAGTATTATTCGAAGGTCTTCCACCGAAACAATGTTAGCTTGCATCGGAGGTTTTCCTGTCATAATTAGTTCAGCAGGAGATCCTTCTGGTGCATTTAACACAGAATCTATCGTAAAAAGATACTGATATTGACCTGCATTTATAGCAATTCTTTTTCCATTTGTCAAAGGAACAGCGCTACTAGAGCTTTTCTTTTTTGCAGCAATAATTTCATCCTCGAGAGCTTCACGGAATTCCTCGAGTAATTCTGGCAATCTTTTTTTATCTATATCATTATTATATTGTTGATCCATTTCCGTGCCTCATCTCTTCTTCTTGAGTGAAGACAATATTAATTTTCCTTCTGTCGATTAACTGTCTTCAACTTCATCGCCGAGCTCTGACTCTTAGTCCACGGTGGCGGGGACAACCTTTTTGCCCATAGCCGTTTCTATAGGGAATAATATTTGACGGAACAATCTTGGGATGTCGTATTTTGTTGCTCCGTTAAGATTTCAGTTACCTTTGGAAACGACTTGTTCTGGGAACTAAAGTAAGCCCTCACTCAAAGCTGGGTGAGGACTTTTACAACTCGCTTAAAATTGGCCAATTTCACATAAAACAATATAGTTTAACATTAACGTCAAAAACCATATAATCGAATATGCAATAATTTTCTTTTTGGCACTTTCAACATCTTCGGCGCAATCTTTTCCATCATTAAATATTATCTGGATATCTTCGGGTACCAACAAATCATCGTAACGTTCCTCTAGTCTTTTGTAATCTTTTTCCACCTTCTTCAAATCTACATGCGCTTCCCATATCGACATCAAAAGATATAACAAAGATACTCCAAGGAAAATTAGTTCGATGTAAGTTACTTCTTTCGTAAAAACAGGATTATCAGATGATATCAAAATACTTCGTAGAAATACTATTAGAAAAAAGGTGAATAACCCAATAAAATTCTTCTTGAAAGTGTCTACAAATGTATCGGCCTTTTTCATTATCTTTGAAGATAGTTCGAATAAAAACTCATTTACCTTGTTTTTAACAGCTACATATTGTTCGACATTGTCTTTAAGATAAATTTTGTATGCTGATTGGACGGAAGAAAGTAACCCCTTTCGAACACAAAGCAGATTATCATTTGGCACATGAATACTGAGTATGTTCCTAGCTAGCCCAATTTTGTCGTTAATGTTTCCTTCATTATAAACCCAGCTATATAAATCAAAGTATTCTTTTTCTCCATCAGGAGAAATCTCGCTATAGATCAATTCGTTTTCAATAGATTTATAGCCATTAACCTTGATTCTGATTTTCTGTGTATCCCTTTCAAAACTAGAAATATCGGAGATGAATATAAGCGAAAAAATATTTGCCATCTTATCCATCAAGCCATTCAATGCTTGGTTACTAGACCTAGTTATCAAATGGAAGTCTTCCGGTAAAAGATCATACTGCGACGCGTTTAGAAAATTGCATACATCATTCCTTTTCTTTAATATCCGACTACGGTCGCAACTACTCTCATTTATGTCGTTTATTTCGTGTAAAAAGTAAAAGGTAGCACTATGAAAATCATCCGTTTGTTCATACATCATGAAATAGACGCAAGAATTATTGATCATAACCTGACTAAATAGATGCATTACACCCAGTAAAGACTGATTAAGTAGGTTTCTAGTAAGTTCATCAAGTGAATAAATTGTAATAACATTAACATTTTCCTTATTACTATTTTTTACAATTGTCAAAATGAGATTAACTTTACTGCCGTTTTCTTTATATATCAGAGCATCTTGTATTTCTATTAAGAACTCGCTTAGAACTAGCCCAGGACTGAAATTTATTGGGTCACCATCGTCTAGAATAAAATTCAAGATAAGAGTATCCCTACTAGGGATACTTTCAATAAACGCATTTAATATTTTTATTTCAGGCACACGAAAGTCATTAAAAGACATTTCAATTTTTAATTCATGAAATGATTCAGACACAGTGGAGTTAATGGTTGTGCCAAAAATACTTGTTAAGGAACTGAAATGGCTCACTTTTACCCCTCCTGCCTAAAATTTTAAAAATTAAAACTTTGAAATACCTCTTCAGAATCAGTTTTTATCTTAATATACATGCTCCCGTCCTCAGATCGTTCAGCCTGTATTAAGTGCCTGATTGCTTCAACATGATCAATTATTTGCAACTCGATATTGGGAGAAATATGATATACTTGCTTAATATTTGCTCTTATTTCTTTTTTAACTACTACGAATTGTCTGTCAAACTTTCCTTGTTCAGGCAAACGAGAGATAGTGTCTCTAACTCTTTGAATATCAAAGCTATCTGGTTCAATCGGCTCATACCTATTAAAAACTGAATTCATCATGTTGTCGAAGGAGAAGTTCTCTTCGTTTCTAAAAAAGCCTATCGCGGTATTTCTTAATACCGTATGATCTTTTGGGGATTGCGTTTTAATCTGCTTACCAAGCACAATATCAATCGCCTTAAAAGCCTTTTTTGTATTATCTTCATCAGTATTAGCTTTGCGCAATTCCAAAAACTCTCCCCACCAATACTGCGAGGCCTTAGCGTTGACATCACTGATTTTCACACTTAGCACATTCATATCTTGAGAAAAGGTAATTAAGCCGGTTTTAATCGTTTGTTTGTCAACGGGCATTCCTACCCGTTTGACAAGTTCTATATCATCAATGTACGTGTCATGCTCGACTTTTGCCACTAAATATAAATACATATCATCATTCTCTATAAATGCTTGAATGAGACTCCCCTTGCGAATCTCAGTTATTGCTTTGTAGCGTTCCTGAGCCTTCTTTTCTTCTCTTAAAAGTCTATTAGCAACAATGTCAGATAATCCCTCAAATGTCATCTGTTGATTTTGATAAAGACAAATTGTGTTAATGACTTCAGTGGTTTGACTCTCCGGAACAAAAGATCTATTATCCAGCTGATTTACTATGGCCCCAACTGAATCAACTATGTATGTATTTATATCTCCTTCGTCGTCTGCAAGCGTCCGTGTCTCCGGATTGTCTCTTTTACGATCAATTGTGTGTAAGGATTTATAGAGAATTCTATGCGGCATATAATTATTCCTCCTTGTAATCTTCCAAGTCCCACTTAGCACTCGACTGTTAGGATACAACATTCTTGACGAAAATTTAAATTCCTGCAAGAAGTTCCAATTTAAAACATTTTTTTAAATTCATGCAATCCTATTTATAGAGCTATGTTCGTTCCTTCATTTTATTATTAATGTATGTGAATTATTTAATCCTTAACTAATAAACCTCCACTCTTCTGTGCCTGCTATCATTATCGCATCTGCCTTAGACATTTTTTTGTAAATTATCGAGAAGATATATCGACCACTGAACTGCAAGAATGTCTGAGCGCGACATACTTGCCGGGGAGAAACTGCCCTTCCAATGGCACGAATCGATTTGATGACGCATTTAGCATCATGCAAGCCCTTAATAGCAGTCATAAATATGTGGTAAGGGTGGCATCGCTTTTATATGTCTGGTATTCATTCTCTTGATCAATTCTCTATAAAAGGCGTGAAAGCTGGCTGGCGTTGTGGCCAATGAGATAACGTAACTAACAAATTCAAACTGATAACCCACATCGTATAGGGCATCATCAGAGTTTAGCACCAACTTGTTCCACAAA
Organism: Peptococcaceae bacterium BRH_c23; assembly: GCA_000961805.1. The sequence continues at coordinate 31,840 of LADV01000019.1, forward strand.
AATTCGCCCACTTCGTCCTGTGTCACCATTTTACTGGCTGTTACATGATCCTCGTATAGCCTCGTAAACTCTGATAGCGTTCTATGCATAAGTATATTGAAATGAAACGGAATTCTGTCCGTCCAAACTTTTTCTAAATTGAAAGTGGCGACATGCCGACGGATGCGTTCCCCCTCGACTGGTGCTGCCGACGACAGTGGTTCGAACCGAATAACGCGATTACCCGGATTACCGACAACGACGGCTTTGAATTTCCTTTCTGCAGAACGGATATAGGGTAGATACACACCCGTCATACAACCTGGATCATTCACAGCTTCGCCGACTAACGGCCATGCTGGCACACGGTTACCTTTACCTTTATTTTGTTTATTTCCGACAGACGAGTTGCATTCCATGCAAATCGGCACAATGTTGAAAGGCTGGATGACGAGAGCGGGAAAGAGGCTTTTTGGAAAGTAGTGGTCCAGCTGCGCTTTGCCGATATGAAGAAGGCCAAGACAAGCCGGGCAAACGTGCTCTCTGAGACCGTTCAATCGTTTATATTCTTCTTTGAACAGGTCCCTGTTGTTGCAGGTAGCGTTTTCCTCCTTGTGTCCGAAAAAATCGTCGTAAAGCTTTTCGAATACTTTTTTTATCGTGTCAATAACCACTTTCCTCTGAGTGTCGGCCAACATACCTGCGAACGCCGTTCCCAAATACCCAGTAAATTGGAAGGTGCTACTCTGATGATCCTGCGCATAGTTGAGGTCTCCCTTGAGAGAGCCGATAAATACCGGCATTAGAGTGCTAGGCAGCACGACGAACAACTCTCTCATCCGGTTACGCATGGCTTCTGGATGCTTCAACAGACAGCAGTCTTTATATTTGCGATGATGTTTGAGTCGCACAAAATGCTGCTCGTCGAACTGTCCGTCCGTAATTCCCTTCGAGTGGCAGTATTCGATCAATGCAACGATAAATTCTCCAGCTGATTCCATCTCTTTGTGTATCGCGGACGGTTTCTCCAAGTTGAAAAGCATCAACATTTTCTCCCTTCCAGATCTTTAATCGATGAGCAAATGTTTACCGGCCTGCAAATACTCCTCCAATCGGAAACGTTCGTAGCCTGGGCCGATTTTATCGATCATTTTCTGAATTCGATCGGCCGAATATGGATTCTCCCCAGCCAATTCTTTATCGATCACCCGTTTTGCAAACTCTCCAATCCTTTCATGCTCCATAAAAAGCTGTGCACTTACCTCCCCTCGGTCAGCACCGAATGTTGGAAGAGTCAGCGATATAGCCTTAAAAGTTCCGGATTGGCCGTCTTGAGCTTCTATCATAAACGTTTGGTCCTGGAAAGCGTCCGTTAAAATCAGAGTTGAATGCGTAGCGATCCAGTATTCCTGCCGATTATACCGTGTGTTGATGCCAGGCATGTCCACTTTAGCGAAATCATGTAGCATGCTGATAAACTGCATCGTCCAGTTCTCGTTTAAGAACACATCTGGTTCATCGAATAGAAATAAGGTATTTTCGTCGTGCTTCTGCTGGGACAGAATGACAAGCGCCATCCTAGACAGCCATAAAAACTCCCCATCACTCATACTTTTTTGATCCAGTATATGCTTTGTATCCTCGTGCCTATAAAAGATGTGCACGCCCAACAAGTAACCGAACCTTTGGGCTGTGATAAGCATAGTAAGAAACTCCGTCGGATTACCCGATAGGGTCTCTCCTGGTGATATCGTTATAACTCTAACCGCTTTCGGCATAGTACCGTCCGGGTGATACACGATTTTTACGCGGTGGTCACTGGCCTGACATTCTAAAAGGTCAAGAAACAAACTCTCATAACGTAGTTTATTATGCGTTGATTGTTTAAGGTGCCGGTATTTCACTTCATCCAATTCAAATGAAATAATATTAGGTTGAATATCTTTCACCATTTTAAAAAGCTGGCTTCTTTTGCTCCGGTAATTCTCCGACTCATCACCATGTGGCTCTGCCAACATCAAGGCCGCTAGGATAAATGACGCGTTGTCCGCGTCGAAGTTGATGCAGTTCGGCTCGTATAGCAGCTGCCCGCGCAGTTTTTGGAGATACCCCAGCCTGTTTCCACCCCGACCTTCACGTTTCAGCTCGTCGTAAATGTCGCTGTTTATAGCGGCTAGTGGAGACTTTACCAATACCTCCTCGAGGGAATTATTTGGACCCGTAGCAAAACTGATTATCCTGCGCGGATGAAGATTCGCCTGCTCGCTGTAGCGCTCCTTGATCACAGTTCCTTTCCTAACATGTACCAGGCTCTCTGAGGTACGAATATGGAGACGTTCCGTTAGCTCATTCTCGTCAGGATTGTTTGACAACAGCACATAGATTCGTTTGGAGTTCGTAGCAATACTGTAGATCAACTCGTACGGAAAACCAGGCGATTCGTCGTTCAGCGCTCGGGTAAAAATAAGCCCTATTGCCTGCATGACGGAGGTTTTGCCTGAACCGTTGTTGCCAATTAAGAATTTTATCGAGAATGGACTCAACTCCTCGTCTCTGCCCCCGAAATCGCCGACGAAGCGCTGAAATTGCTTGTAGTTTTTTAACGAGAGGCTGTGAATTTCCATAGGCGTTCTCCTTCCGGTACTTTCATCCAGAGATCAATCGCGCCGATTGCCGCAGTGGAAGCAATGCCTGTGTTGACAGACTCGTAAATACACTCGAGGAGCCCCATCCGGCCAATCATATGGACCGTATCGACCGCCTGTTGGATGGTGAATCTGCTCTGCTCTTCCTGCGAGAGCTTTTGTCTTGCTTTATGTATTGGAATTGGCGATTCTGAATCGCATATAATTAAGAATAGCTGAAATTGCTCTAGGGAGAGAATCTCCTCAAGCTTCTTTGGCTCGAATTCGGTGCGCTTGTCGGTACGCTTTAATTCGAAAACAACCTCTCCTTCCTCCGATACTACCGCCTCAACCCGGTTATCACAAATGAGACGCTGCAAGCTCTGCCCTATATCAAAGTTTGTCCCATGCCGATAGAGAGTGACCTGCCAGTCTTGAAGTTTTTCCCCGTCCGGCCTCGAATCTCTCGGGTTTACCATTTCGTCTTCAAGCCTGCTGATGGATTCAAACAATAGTTCATCCAACTTCAGCTGATTCTGATCTGGTCTTCTTACCTCGACAAAACCGGTTAGGTCTGAAATGGCGGCGGAAGCCCCACCGTTCCCTACCGCCTTATAATCGTCCCAAAAAAGCGTAGTCTGCCAGTCTTCGTATCCACTTAGTTGGAACCGCCTGATATCCCCCATATTTTGCCTGCCAGGCAGCGGTTCATTCCTTAAGACGATCAAGGAGAATTCTTCTCCATTACTTGATCGTTTCTGCTCGTCGGGCAGATGGATGACAGCCTTAATTTTTGCTTCCTGCCAGATCTGATCCAGCAGCCAGTTGCCTTCATCCTTTAGTAACTTTTCCGGCAGAATGGCAAACATCCAGCCCCTGGGCTTGCATTTACTCAAACCGTAAAGCAAATAAGAAAAATACATATGCGAGGTGCCCGTCAGTCCAAGTAGGCGAGAATCCGATGCCTTTCTATGATTTGTCGTTATTGACTTCGGCGGGTGGACGTAGACGACGTCGTATTTCAGCCAGTTTCCTATCTCTTTTGGAGAACCGACACTGAATGAATCATGGGGAAAGACAAGCGGATTTTTCTTCAAAATACTGAATCTCCTGACGCCTGACAGAAGGAATCGAAAGGTGGCGATGCGTGTCATTATGGGCGACAACGTCCTCCCAGCAAACAGAGAGGTCCGCGGATTGATAGGTTGAAATTCCTTAAAACTGGCCGTAAGCAATTGACCGGACCGGCAGTGTACGTCATGCACGTTGATCGTGTCATCGTTGCCACCGCTGCGCATTAAGTGGAAACTGGCAAGCGATACGATAAAATTTACCGATCCTCCGGTCATCCATTCCGACTTACCTTCGATGGAACCTTCGAAGAGCATTTCTAGCATATAATCGTAAAGCATAATGTCCAGATTCAGTCTCGCATTGTTTAAACGCACTACGTCCAACCTGTAGTAAATATCGTTCAGTATTCCCATTAGCTCATAACATTGAGCCGGAGTAATCGTCAACTTCTCCCCTCCGCCCGCCATCCTTTTTGGAACATAACTGCTGACAGGATGGCGACTTAACATTCTAGGTAGAATTTTCTCTTGAATAAGGTCATATGCATCATGCTTTATAGCAAGCAATTCCGACCACGTGAAAGAGAGTGACTTTTTAAATGGATAATTCAATGGCTTGGGACTGTCATCCGCAAGCAGAAACACGCTCCACAGAAACGTAAGCTGGTCGGCCACGGCTAATGCGTTACTTGTGCCCGCGTAAACGATATCGATCATTCTTTTGAGGTTTTCTTTGAAACCTATCAAGTCTTGCGTCATCTATACTAGCCTCCTTCATAGTAACCTTTTGCAAGATATTTATAATATTTCTGCACGATCCGACAGATTTCCTGCCGTTTTTTCCCATTCATTAAAAAACGAATTGCGGCTCATAATGACGATGTCCCAACAGTGAAGATATGAAATGTCTTCACATCACTCTACGTCGAGAAGGTTTTCATGCATTTTGTAATCAGCTTAATACTTTCCGCATTTTTCTTTCATTTCCTCCCAAGATAATCGAAATACTCCATTAATACATAAAGCTAGCTCATTTAAATAGCAAAGGCAGCGCATATACATCTTCATTGGTCCCTTGTGGCGAACGCAATTGTCCCTCGCGATGAGTTCACGAAATAAATAAAACCTCGCATTGAGGACCGCATCTACGTCAAAAGGCCCCATTTAAAATGGAACCTTTTGATATGAGCTATTTCAATAAATTCTTCAATTACTAACAATTTATAAAAATAAATGACTAAGCTTAAATCAAAACTTTAAGCATTAGTCAAGGAATATAATAAGTCTATTGAATTAAAACGTATTGGTTTCCCACTTAGTTGTTCTTCATAGCTTGTAGGAGGTTTGACTGCTCTATCTACCAAGTTTAAAGAGCCTCCATAAAAAATGGCCCACCGTGGTACGCTTTCCAAAGAAGAGGCGTGGTGGGATCTGTTAAGATAATTATAAATTAAAAATATGATAAAGGTCAATGAGTACAACTATGCCGATTCGAACATTCGCTCCTTCCGGAACTGCACTTCTCAAAATAAGGTGAACCATAGCCCTCAGAGTTGTATGGAGTTCAGTATCTAGCATTGATCGTGGTGTACAATCATCCCAGCGGCAAGGTACCCTGTTATATTTGCTCTATTGCAAGTTATAATAAAGCTGCATCAAATAAACAGGGATTAAAAAGGGCAGAGCTGTTAGTCATCCTGCTTGAACTATAAGCCGGCAGCACAGTCCTCTCTCGGATGCGTTTCGGGTCCTGCCCTGCTTCCGCTCAGTGGATCTCCCCTCATAACTTCGGGAAGCTAACTGAGCTAAGCGAACTGTTATCTTGCGCTGGGGTGTGGCTCGCCGTTTCGGGTCCTGGAGGGACGCTCAGGATTACGTCACCGGCTGCCGAGGACTAGGCCGCTAGTTATCCAGCCTGAAATATAAAGCGAGCCTGGTCCTCTTGGGCGTTCGCTGCAGACTGTTAAGGTACCCTGTTTTATTTGCTCTATGTCTGGCCTCCTAATACTGTAGCAAGAAAAACAGCGATCTAAAAGGACTAATCTGCTAGTCATCCGGCTTGAACTATAAGCCGGCAGCACAGTCCTCTCGCGGATGCGTTTCGGGTCCTGGCCGGCTGCCGCTCAGTGGATCTCCCCTCGAACCTCGTGGAGCTAACTGAGCTAAGAGCGCGGTTATCCCGCAGCTGGAGTAGGGCCCGCCGTTTCGGGTCTTGGCCCTGCCGCTCCGCACTCACCCCTCGTAACCTCGGGCTGCCTCCGGAGCTTGGCTCGCCGACTTGGGTCCAGGCTTATCTCCGAATGAGAGTCACCCCTCCGCCTCGGGTTGCCTCACATCCTTGGCGCGTGGTTTATGGTCTTGGCACGCTTCCCAGCAGGTGCGTTCCCTCCTAGAAGGCCCTGATCCTCCTGCGTCGGGATCCGTGCCTTACTGCGTCGAGAACCCCCCGCTCGGACGAAGCTGCATGAAGGCCTGGGTGCGGCCTACATGCCGAAGCTCAGACTTGGGCCCGTGAGTTTGGGTCTTGGCCCGTCGCTCATTTTTATAGCTCCGTTCTGACAATGATTGGATCTAGTCGCTTATCATGTGCCCTCTCTCACTTCTCACACTGCTTGGTGTGCATACTCGGCATCGAGGTATAGTCCCATACGTGCACGGGTACCTCCTTGCTCTAGATACTCTTGTCTTCGGCGTCCTTCCCCTCCGTTTAGCTTACCTGGTAGTACCGCCCAGGATTGCGTCAAGGTCTGCATACGACTTGGCTGGCATTTATTCATCTGCTCGGTATTCCTATTATCATTACTCTTCTAAGAACTGAACATCTATTAATACTACATATAATCGTTCATAAAACCTATGCATAGTGCAGGTCATTGTACTCTCATATTGCCTTTTGAGACTTCTTTGGATCGCTGGACGGACCATGCCGCACGCACAGGAAAGTGCGGCCTGCCAGCGGGCTCGGCCTGCGAGCCGTCCGTCCCCGAATTCCCGCTCACGCTGGTCATACGCGGCCGGGGCCGGGAACCGCGAATTTCCTCCTACGTCGCTCATACGCGGACGAGAGTTGGCACCGATCAGGCGAAGTTCCCTCCTGCGTCGGTCCGCCGCCTGGGTTACGACGTGGTTGGAACGTTGACGAGGTATAAACGAGGTGGGGGACCCGCCCTTCATGCATGTCTTGGACCGTCGAGATTAAGATCGGCACGGTTGTCTCAGGGGGAGACACCCGTGCCGACGAAGAATAAGAGTGTGATAACGGGTCCAGGTCCGTCGCTGGACGGACCATGCCGCACGCACAGGAAAGTGCGGCATGCCAGCGAGATCGGCCTGCAGGCCGTCCGTCCCCGAATTCCCGCTCACGCTGGTCATACGCGGCCGGGTCCGAGGGCCGCGTATTCCTCCTGCGTCGCTCATACACGGACGGGTGGGGATAGTTCGCTCGGCGCTAGCCAGCAGAACATTCTATGCTGAAGCGAGAATGTCCTGCGGACTCCAGCTTTTTGGTTTTGTCATCGTGTCCATGTGGCAGATGCGAGCATATCCTCGGACCTTGCACTCCTGTAACAACTGGTTACTTCCCCCAATATAATAGGCTCCATATTCTCAAACTTTGACTTTTTCAATAGTTTGTCGGAGTTTTGAAGTAATTGATCCCAAATATCGTCATTAATACTTTCAAGATGCTTCAGTTCTAATTCTGCTCTATCAAATAACCAATATTTAACCGATGGAATGAGGTATCTAATTAACGCTAACCATTCAGCATAATTAATAGCAAGAGGGTTTCCTTGCCTTAAATATACTTTTCCAACATTTGCCGCACAAGCTATAGAATGAGAACTTAATAACATGGATCGGTATTTAGGATTACCTCCCACCATAAAAACAATATCGTCGTTTTCTACAAAATGACGGATCATTATATACATTCTTAAAATAATTTCAATTGATGCCGGAGTAATACTCATCGTCGCAAAATGCCTTAAATCGTACCCATGGTAATACATCCATTTAGTTAACTGACTAATGGTTGCAGTCTTCCCATTAGGTCTTTTAAAACTACCAACATTTAATAACTCAAAAATCGAAGCAAAAGGGATCGGCAATCCTTTCTTAGTACAAACATCCGAACACAAATGCAGAAATTGTTTCACAACTGCTTCAAGAGGATCCGTACCCACACTCACCTTTTCAATAACAATAATTCCATCCTTAAGAGATGTAGAAGTTCCCCTTATTATATCGATTACTCCAAAAATCAAACCTAAAATGGGGTCATGACCAATCGTATCAATTCTATGAGTAGAACCACCAGTGTTATCGTATGGAACTTTAGCTACATTTTCAAGCCAGCTCTGTAAACCGTCCGGTAATCTTAAGCTCTGTAGCCATTTAGTCAACGGACTACCTTTTTGTCCTTTATATACACCTGACGTCATATCTTTAGGTATCGCTACAATGAATATATCAGTAAGTGCAGCCACAATTCCTGCAAGCCCAACGAATATATAATCCCATTTATCCCATTTAAATTGCTTGCTATACTTTTCGCTATTAATAGTCTCTAAATCAATATTAGATAAAAACATTTCATATGGAACAAATGGATTGATATCGTTTTTCAAGGAATATTTATAACATTCCACAACATAATCATCCCATGTGGTAAATTCAATTTTTTCGAAATAAAATTTAATTTCAGCTCGTTTTTTCTCATAAATAGAATTAATACTCTCTGTTTCTAGCTGCGCATTTAAAATATCTTCTTCGGAAAGCAACTCAATATCCTGTAATAATTCATCTAGCATTTTTTGGACCGATATAATTTCCATCGCAGTATCTCTATTTGTAGAAAAGGCTGTTTCAATATCTTCAATTTTTTGAGTCATTTTAGTTACTATGTTATATTGAACATTAATAATGGGATGCAGGCCATCTAACTCTTCCTGTGTTAGCATGCCGCACAACCTTGTTTCTTAGAATTCTGAATTTGTCTCAACTTTTGTATAACTTCCTGAAGTTTATGAATAGCTTCTCTATTAGACTCTGCATCTTGTGCCTTCTTTTCTAATTCCATTAATTTGTCAATTAAATTATTTATTGTATCCTGTAAATTTCTAATTACTTGCTCGGCGCGCCTTTCTTTTGCAAGTTGAGCTTTTTCTTTCTGTTTTTTACCTCCAACATCAAGTAAGTTTGTCACAACAACAAAAATAACTGTTCCGATAACAATTGCGATTCCTATTCCAGGAATCATTCCAAACCCTAATCCAAGTGCCGCTAGTCCACTAGTAATTCCCGCTGCACTTAACCCGATTACACTACCACTAAAGTACACAGCAGCTATCGGAACACCAACTGCACCCAATGCGCCAATTCCCGCTTTCAAAGTATCAGCCGCAAACTGATCATCGATTCCTCTCTGGGCAATTTCTTTAGCTTTTTGTGCAAATTTACGCATCTCTTTGTTTTGATCATCAGTGATACTGAATTCGTTACTTAACCTTCCAAGAAATTCTTGTTGTGTAGAATTTAATTCATCATTACATATTGATATCTCGATACAATTTAAATAAGCTATGTACTTAATTTCCTTCTCATATTCCTTGACATTTTGAACTATTACTTCAATGTTGGGCTCTTCAACTAAATAGTTTTGAATTTCTAATTTACCGCTTTCAGAGAATCCGTCTGTGTTCATAATTTCGTAAATTTTCCTTAATTCGTCCTTATAGAGTCCTCCGTCAACATAGGCTATCTTAAATAGAAGTCCATATATATCAATCAGCTGCTTTTCACTAAATTTTATTTCTTTTGGTTCCGCGTCCTCAATATTTTCCTTAATATCAGATATTTTAGTCACTGCAAAATCAATTGAGCTCTCAGTGGCTTCCTTTAATTTATCAAAAAAAGACATATCTTTACCCTCCTGTAAAATCCGTTCTCACTTAAAATTATTCGGGACGGTTTTCGCTAATTATTTTCTTCTTTATCTGCGTCTATTACCGCCCCCAAAGGTTTTACCTTGAGTGGAATGTCGCTTTAATATGATCTCCTGTTCGGTTTCTACACAAGTCATTCTTATTTGCACCTGTTTTTGCTGGAAAATATGACTTTTAAATTCTTCACTAATCTGTTTTATTCTCTATTATTTATTGTAATCCTTTCTTATTTAGGAAATAAATCCTAAGCTTAGCTTATATACATTAGCCCACTCCAAATTGGCTATCATTACTCTTACTACCCACAGGGGGTTGCGACCAGCTTAAATTTCAATCATCGTTGGATGACGCTTCGTTGGAATCGTAATTGAAGCTGTAACGATTCAAAGTCGTCAACTGCTGACATAGGTTCAGAGTCATAAGCAGCTATGGAGCAGCTTCCTCCCGGGCCGGCCTGTTTTGAACCTGCACACAGCCTCCAGTTTAAAAATATGGCGGTTTTGTCCTGGACTAATCTAGATTAGTCAGACCTGAAAACCGGCAATTTTTAATCATCTCCTCGGACACAGCTTCCACTACATCCTTCCAGTGCCGGACCGGTTCCTGCCCCAGTTCCGCCGGCACCGTCTCCGCTAACCGGGCTTGGCTGTCCCCACAGCGCTCTTTGACCTGCCGAACCGCTTCCGCTACCTGATTGTCGTAGTGATGTTGTTCCAACAGTTCCGCCGCAATCCTTTGGCCCAGTTTATCCTGAAGGCTTTTATCCAGGCTCTCCTGCATAATCCTTTCAGGGGGTATCACTTTGCCTTTATTGTGCAATTGGATTTTCCCCTCCAGCCAGGCTAGAAACTGGGGAGTACTCATGGCATTCAGTTCCACTCTGTTGTTCTGCAGCCATCTCTCCCACAGGGGATCTATATAGCTGGCCACGCCTTTCTTACGGCCGGATTTTTCCACCGTTTCGACCTCCAGCCCCATGGCGAGGGCTTCTTCAGGGTCTAAGCCCAGATTGATGATCTTCACTTTTCTGCCGGGCCTGGCTCCGGTTTCATTCTGCAGGGTATCATAGATGATCGTGCCATAAGCGTCGGCGTCATGAATGCAGAAAAAGGTGATCTCTTCCTCTGAATTTTCCCCGAGGGCATCCAGCAAATCCTTGACCGCCCGGCTGGCATAACCTTTACTGGTGAGCAGGGCCATATCATATTTCTCCGGGATTTTCTTTTCCTTGAGCACATTGAAGAAGCCCTCTTTTTCAATATACAGGACTTTGTTGAATGTCCAGGCGGGCTTATGATAATTTTCCACCGCGATGGTGCCGATGGGAATATCTTGACCGCAATGAGGATGGTACAGCGTCCCCCGCTCATCCCGGTACATCAGCGGAATGTCGCCGTGTTCCGCCTCATAACTGCCGATCAGATCCCGGCAGAAATAAGTGTAATCCGGCTCTTTCCCCGTTTCACGGATCACGTAGGGCCGGACGGCATAATAGAGCTGGCGCAGGCTGAAGCGGTATTCCCCGTTGCCGCTGGCTTTGGCAATAGCTTTTTCCAGGCATACCGCCACAACTTCTTTCTGGGATTTCGTTTTAATTACAGGGGTGGGCAGGGATTTTTGGGCTCTGTCCACCGCCTTTTTAATACCATCTCGAATCTCGTCGGCGATGACCGAGAGATCCGGCTCTTTCCCGTCCGTCACAATGGGGATATAAGGTGTCATGATATTGATTAATATAACGGCGGGCTTGGCCTTAACATTGCAGATTAAGCCGCAGCCGAAAAGATTCAGCTCATTTTTGTTGTGGTAGATATTGACCTCGCCGGTCACCGGTGATTTGTTGAGTAATACCGTGAGATGAGGTGTAGCGGAGAGCGCCGCATAGACTTCCAGGACAAAGGGTATTTCCGCCTCCTGGTTCCCTTTCATATTCCTGACCTTAAAGACACCGGATGATTTACAGTAGTCCTTCCAGTTAACCAGCTGGCCGATCCGCCCCAGCCGCTCCGGATTAACATTTTTAACCTGGGCTCTCAGCTCACCCAAAAGCCCTTCTGTTTCGCTAAAGCCTAAGGCAGCGGCAGGTGTCTTGGAATAGTTAGCGGCTATTATCCCAGCTTTTCTGCCGGTACAGCCATCAAATTGGGCGATCAGTTCCCTGACCGATCCGCTGAAGGATTGAAACAATTCAAAAAAGTTCTCGCTGGTATACCAATAGGGAGAGGTGTTTCCTCGGTAGGTTTCACCTTGGGCATAGTCTATCGCCAGGCGCGCCCAGTTTGAATCGATGGGCATTTTGCCTAAAGTCAAGCTGATTTTTGTCCCCTCTTCGTGATATGCACCTAAACATTCCGGGAGGGCCCTGCCGTCCTTTTGCCAATGGATTTTATAAGTTTTCCCTCGGGTGGAAACATAGAGTTCGCCGCCCGATGCTGCTACCGCCCCGGCTACCACGCGCAGGCCATTCCCCAGCGCTCCTCTGGTAGGCAATCTTAAATACTTAGAGGATCTGAGGGGCCTGTTGATTGAAAACAGTTCGGGATCCAGGCCGTTGCCGTGATCCTTGACATAAAAAAACTCCCCCCCATAACCAATTTCACAATCTCCTCCTAGATCTAGAGCATTGTCTACCAGTTCCTTACAAACCAACAGGGATAATTTGCTTTTAGGCACCCCTGCCTTTTGGGGCAGTGTCTCCATATTTCTGAACAATTTCCAGTCTTCCCGTTCAAATAGCATGCTCTGAATTCATTCCTTCTCAAAGAAATTACTGGAATATAATATGTTCAGGCTTCGAAAAATGTCAGACAACTTGGCAAATTACTCTGAAGCAATCCGTCCACTTGTCATGAAAGTGAAAGGAGCTGCCTTTTCATGAATGTCCTCAGACATCATTATGAGACAGCCCCCAATAATCTGTACTAAATTCCAATACGGCTTACAATTTGCCTCCTATAACAGCCAGCTGTAGTCCTGCCTGCAGTCTGCCACAACGTCCACGCAGACATTTTCCCCTTTTATTTGGTAAATCAGCAAGTATCGCTTTGCCATTAGAAGCTTAAGATATTTGCCTGCCGGTACCAGCGGATCGGAAAGCCAAGAGTTCCGCTCCGAAAATTCCTCCAGAAATTTTGCCTTCGCGCTGAACTCGGAATAGAGATAACTACGGCATTTATCCCTCTTTTCAAATTCGATAGCCTTTCTATTCATAAAATCCGTGACATCTTCATCTTGATTGCAACAAAAAAGAGAGAGCGCATCTCTCCATAACTCGGCCCACTAAGAGTAACTTCCGCGGGCATCTGCCCGCTCCATGGAGCGCATCGAGGAACGGGTGAGCACTCTTGATCCAGCCGCCCGGAGTAAATGACTTAAGATTGATGTAGATGTTTTCTTCCTTTACTGGGAGTTGTACACCAGCCTTCGTGCCAGCCTCCAGCTCCACCTTATTTAATGGACCTCTTAAAAGTCGTGATCATGGATGGCTTCACGCTCAAAAAGAACGAGCGAAAAATAATTGATATTAATGACAAGCTCGTAAGAGACAAAAAAATACCGAAGACTCGTTTGCACTTTCTTCGGCATTATCATGCGACATGGCTGTATGAAAATAATGTACTAGACCAATTGAAAAATCATCGAGCTCCAACAAAAAGAAAGCAGATAGAACTAAAAGCATGATACTAAAATAGACCATTCAAGATGGTCTATTTTTTGGTCGGCATTAGGTCAACATTTGCAGTTTGACCCGCCTACCTTAAAAGGCTGAGAGCCTTAATATTACTGGTCGGAGCGACATGATTTGAACATGCGACCTCTACCACCCCAAGGTAGCGCTCTACCAAGCTGAGCCACGCCCCGATTTCAATGCCCTCATTTGACGGCTTTTAAAGGATACCATATTTGCTTTAAATCCGCAACCCTAAGTTTGACCGATCACTTCAATTTTTCTAACCCCATCGATTTCCCCAAGCCCAGCCAATAAATTCTCGGGGGTATCAGCCATGCCAGCAGTTTCAATCGAAATGGAAACATTGGCTACTCCTTGCAGGGGAATCCCTTGATTAATCGTCAGGACGTTGCCTTTAACCGAGGCAATAAAGTTTAGGACGTGGGATAGTACTCCGGCTTTATTCTCTAGAATCAAGGAAATAGTAATGATTCTTTCCCTGCTAGCCTCATAAAACGGAAATACGCCATCCTTGTATTTATAATATGCGCTTCGACTAAGCCCTACACGCTCTACTGCATCATTGATCGTTTCGACATCGCCTTTGACAAGGAGTTCTTTCACCTGTGCGGTTTTTAAAATGGCTTCGGGCAAAATACTTTTACTGACCATTAAAAAATCATGGGTCTTGCCAGCCACCAAATCGCCCCAATCTATCTCAACGACATTACCTGTAATCTTCAACCATATTATAAGCTGATTTGCGTGAGTTTGGCAAGAATGATAACTGACTCATACCTGATCAGAGAGTATTTCCTACCAATACCCCATCTAAAATCTTGGCTCCTCGACCCTGCTCCAAAACTGTAACTGGGTTAATATCCAAGCTTAAGAGGCTACCCCCAGCTTCCACGGCTAATTGGCTAACACCCAAGAGTATTTCGACCAAGGCTTCTTTATCAACGGCTGCCCTTCCTCTGACTCCGTTCAATAGAGCAGCCCCTTTAATCTCCCGGAGCATATTATGAGCATCCTCGCGACTTAAAGGTACTGGTTTTAAGACTACATCTTTAAGCACTTCAACAAAAATCCCGCCCAAGCCAAACATGATCTGTGTGCCTAAAACCGGATCTCTCTGCAGCCCAATGATTGCCTCTACTCCCGGTGGAATTTGTTCTTGGATTAAGATCCCATTGATCTTAGCTTGGGGATTATAAATCAGGCCCTTTTCCATAATTTCATTAAATTTAGCTGCTACATCCTGTGCCGAACTGATATTAACAGCGACTCCTCCAGCTTCGGTTTTATGCAAAATATCAGGAGAATCAATCTTCATCACGACTGGATAGCCCATCTTTTCTGCAAAAGCTACCGCGACCTCTGCATTGGTGGCAACGTATTCTTTAGTGACAGGAAGCCCGTATAGTTCTAATAATTCCTTGGTAGCATGTTCACTTAGGGCTTTGTTGCTTTCCTTAAGGGCAAGTTGAACTTTGTCTTGTCTGTCTGAATTTATTTCTCCTGCAACGGGTGTTTTCCACCTACGTTTAAAACTGGCATACTGGTATAGCGACCCCAAAGCTTTAGCTGCCCGAGCTGGAGAGTGATAGAGTGGGACTTCCGCATCCTTTAAGACGTCAAAACCCGGCTTGGCTACTTGGCCAACACTCCAACAGACAACAAGAGGTTTATCTGTATCTAAAGCCGCTTCGGCAATGTCACGGCCAATTTTTTCCGCAATTTTTCCCGTAGCCATAGTAATGGCGACGATCAGCATATCTAATTCATCAGAAGCCAAGAGAATCTTCAGACATTTTTTGAATTCTTCTCCCTGGTTCAGGGATTGTGCTGTGACATCCACAGGGTTTTGGGCACAACCAAAGGACGGAATGACCTTCCTTACCTCTTCCTGTAAAGCTTCACTTAATTCCGGTACTTGCAAACCCCATTCTTCTGAACGATCAGCCAGTAAGATACCTACTCCACCAGACATGGTTACTATCCCTACTCTATCCCCTTGCGGCAATTTACCGGGCGCAAAGGCTTGGGCCAAGTCAATAACATCATCACTGTCTTTGGCCTGAATGATGCCCATTTTGTCAAAGTAACTTTTGTAGGCTGCTCCCGAACCAGTTAACGCCGCTGTGTGTGTAGCGGCTGCTTTTTGACCACTGGCAGAATTACCGACTTTTAAGGCAATAATAGGCTTGCCTGCCTCTGCTGCCTTTTCTGCAGTCTTCTTGAAGGTCTCGCCATCCCTTAATCCTTCCAAATAGGTGACGATTACTTTGCTGTTGGGATTTTCCACTACATAAGCTAAACCTTCACCTGCAGTTACATCAGCTTCATTACCTGTTGTGATAACAAAGTTAACGCCAACCCCGGCCTCTTGCAGCAAATTAAAGAGCATAAAACCCACAGCCCCACTTTGGGATACTAAGGCTACCGGGCCTGCCTTGAT
>LADV01000187.1 GCA_000961805.1 Peptococcaceae bacterium BRH_c23
GTTTTCGACAAGAGCGTCCGGTTATGGCAAGCCATGAGATGCCGAGGCTATAATGGGGAAATATCCGTTCTAAATGATCGTGCTCTAAAAAGGAATGACATTCTAGTATCCGGCTTAGGATTAATGATTATTCTTGGCAGCTGGTTCGTAGGGAGATAGACTATTTAAAATGATAAAACCATAAGGAATTTGAGGGTGACGTTGTGGTATTGTTGGAGACACAAAATTTGAATTTTGCCTATCCTAATGGGGCGGAAATCTTGCACGGCGTAGACTTTTCCGTAAATGCGGGGGAATGTGTCGCCCTATTAGGAGCCAATGGTTGTGGAAAAACAACCTTGTTTCAGCACTTCAACGGGCTTTTGAAACCTCGTTCTGGACGTATCCTTTTGATGGGTAAGGAGATATCCCAGTGGTCTAAAACTGAGGTATTTACACATGTGGGGATGGTTTTTCAGGATCCTCATGACCAGCTCTTCGCAGCAAGTGTCTATGAAGACGTTTCCTACGGCCCGAAAAATCTAGGGTTATCCTCCTTTGAAATTCAGGAACGAGTCGAATCGGCCTTAAAGCAATTGAAAATGTGGGATCAACGGAATCACAGCATTCATCAACTGAGCTACGGTCAGAAGAAACGGGTAGCAATTGCTGGAGTTTTAGCGATGCGCTCTGAAATCATTGTTCTAGATGAACCAACGGCAGGTTTAGATCCTCGAACTGCGGCTGACCTGATGCTTACTTTAAAAGGATTACAGGTCAATAAAGGTTTGACAATCATACTTTCAACTCACGAAGTTGATATTGTACCGATCTACTGTGATAAGGTGTATGTCATGCAAGAGGGACATATCGTTATTAAAGGAACACCCGAGCAGGTTTTCTCGGATCCCGCACTGATTAGAGAGGCTTACTTGCGTCTGCCTCGAATCGCCCACCTTTGGGAGATCTTGAAGCATAAAGAGGGACTTAACTCATCTGCTAATCCACTAACTATCAAAGAGGCACGAGAAGCCTTTCGTAAGTTGTAGTTCTATCGCAATGGAATATAGTGAACTGATTCAATAGAAGATGAAACGTTCATTAGGATAAAAGTAGGGACCCTTGATCAATTTAAATCAAGGGTCCCTACTTTGTTTTGTACCTTGAACTCTACCTATGGATTACTATGCTTATTTTTGGAGAAAACTAGACTCTATGAAAAAAATATAGGTATGGAGAGGGTCGGTCATAATATGATATGGTATTTTCTGTTGTTTATAAACCTTCTTCAGGTGATTATTCTTGGCAAAGTCATACTCCTGGAAAATAGAGCCCACGGAAATACGATTACTTGGCTCTTCTTACTCGGTCTTCTTCCCATCTTGGGGTTCGTCCTCTATATAGCATTTGGACGAAAGGCACGATTATTTCGCCATAAACATATCCCTGCTAATCCATTGGAGAAATCAGTACTTCAGCAACAGACTGAGAATAACTATAGGGATTTGTCATCTCGCTTAGTTACAGAATCGGAAATGAAATTAGCTTGTCTACTTTTAAACATGGGCTTTGGACCTCTAACAGTTCATAATCAAATTGAAGTTCTTTTAAATGGCGGAGAGAAATTTCAAGCCTTATTTAACGCTTTAGAAGGAGCAAGCCATCACATACATCTTAGTTATTATATTTTCAAAGACGATGAAATTGGCGAAGATGTCTTAAAAATCTTAACTCGTAAAGTTGCTGAAGGAGTAGAAGTTCGTGTTCTGCTTGATGGTATGGGAAGTCTTTCAATTTCAGGCGGTTTTATAAAAAG
Source organism: Peptococcaceae bacterium BRH_c23 (assembly GCA_000961805.1). The sequence continues at coordinate 1,796 of LADV01000187.1, forward strand.
TATGCGAGAAGCAGGGATTCAGGCAAAATGGTTTTTCCCGATTCGCTTTCCATATCTAACGTCAAAATTAAACCTGCGTTACCATCGTAAAATTGTCGTGGTGGATGGTAGGACAGGTTTTATGGGAGGACTCAATATTGGAGATGAGTACTTATCTCGTGACTCTAAATTAGGTTTTTGGCGGGACACGCATCTAAAACTTGAAGGAGAAGCTGTGCATACCCTCCAATCCACGTTCCTAAACGATTGGTATTTTGTAACTCGTCAAGAATATACTGGAGCCTGTTATTACCCACCATCTAACATTACTCAGAATCTGCCCGTTCAAATACTCGCCAGTGGCCCAGATTCCAACTGGGCCACAATTTTACAGAGTTTTTTTAGTGCGATCACTATGGCTAAGCAGAGCGTTTACATAGAAACACCCTACTTTATCCCAGATGAGAGTTTGATCATGGCCCTAAAAACGGCAGCTCTCAGCGGTTTAGACGTGCGACTCGTTGTACAGGGAATCCCCGAACACAAACTGACCTATTGGGCAATGAATTCTTATTTCGAAGGATTACTTCAGGCGGGCGTAAGAATATTCCGTTACATGAAAGGAACCCTTCATGCCAAGATCCTGCTCATAGATCATCAGCTTGCTTCTGTAGGGTCTGCAAATATGGATCTTCGCAGTTTTGACTTAGATTTTGAGATCTGTACCTTTGTCTATGATCAGTCTGTGACTGAACACTTAACCCAGAATTTTCTGGATGACCTAAAAGAGTCTAACGAAGTTATTCTTAAGGAGTTTCGAGGTCGCCCAGTCATTGAACGATACAAAGAATCGAGTGCCCGTTTGTTTTCAGCGCTTTTATAATTATGTTCAACTTTGGCTAAACGAATTAAGGCAAATAGAAAGATGTCAGCTGTGTCCTGAAATGGCCTAGTGACATCCTTTTGTTTTGTTTAAAGCAGATTAACAAAATATTTTTTAATTATCGTCAGATAAGTCGCTCCAGGTACGTCTATAGATAGTGTAAGTGTTGAATTTAAGAAGTCCTTATAAGGGTAATACACTTCCAAAATATATGATATGATAGCTTAAGCAAGCCACATAGACAAAGCTTGTTGAAACATATTAAAGAGAAGGCAGGAGGCTGACGACGAGGTGGAGGCCAATTCGTCCTTTGATGAGACCTATGAACTACTATTTCCCTTGATCTACCGATTTGTGTCGATCCGCGTACCCAAGTCGGATGTGGAAGATGTCACGGCTGATATTATCGTAAAGATATGGCGGGGTTTAGCTGATATAGAGCAAATGACTGCTCTAAAAGCATGGGCTCTAAAAATTGCAACTCATCAGATTGCGGATTATTACCGGACCCATAAACGCAAACCCATGATAACTTTGGAGGACACAACTAAGCCCCTAGCTCAGGAATGCGATCAAAGTGAAACTTGGGCGACCCTTTTAAGTGTAGGAGAAACCTTAGCAAAACTCTCTCCTCAACAGGTCAACGTCATCCAACTTCGATTAATAGAGGGTTTTAGTGCTGGGGAAGTTGCCCAAATCTTGGGAACGACCCAACAGGCTGTGGATAGCCTTTTATATAGGGCGAAGAAAGGGTTCCGTAAAATTTATCAAGGGAACCAAAACAAAGGAGGGAGGGTCCTATGAAATGGCATTTGAATAAAGCAGAACCCATGGCCCTCTGGGAAGAAGATGGTGATTTAGAACGCATGAAGACCTTTTTCCGTACGATGGAGTTAGATCCTGAGAGTAATGAGCAGATTAAACAGAGTGTGAAACAAAAGGCCCTTGAAAGAATGGCAAAGGCTGAAGAAGGGGAAAGGTTGCCTATGAATAGCAATGAAGGCTTAGTTCAACGGACGCGAGTTAAATTGCGTACCTGGATGGGAGTTTTTCCTTGGAAACTCAGTGTTTCTGTTGCTATGTTAGCCCTCTTTGTAATCATTGGGCAAGGTGCTATGAACTCCTCTTGGAACATTTTTCCCCGTATGAGCTCGGAGAAATCTACACAATCCTCCATTGCGGCCCCTGAAATGGCAGGTGCTGTAAGAGCAAAGGGAGAACCCACGACCCAGGGCGAAGCTCTATATGGCGACATGGCCGCTAGGGACGGGGCAGAGCAGAAAGCGTATTCTTTAAATACAGCTGCTGATACAGCATCCCTCAAACAGGATCAGCTGGCAATTCTTCCTGTTCCACCAGATCAAGATATCGTTCCTCCAGCCGATGCCGGGGTCACCCGAAAAATTATTCATGATTTATCCTTAACCCTCGAAGTAAAAATCCTGAATGACTCGGTCACCCTGATTAGCCAGGAAGTTGAGAAACTTCAAGGATATGTCGTTTCATCTCAACAAAGCGGGTCAGATAATCATTCATCTGCCCAACTTACGGTTAAGATTCCAGCCGATAAACTCAACGTATTACGAGATTCGCTCTCAGCTTGGGGCAAGGTCCTCGATCAGCGACTGTTTACTAACGACATTACCAACCAATACTATGACGTTCAGTCTCGCTTACAAGTTCGAGAGGCAGAAGAGAAACGTTATCTCGAAATTTTGAACCAGGCCAAAACAGTCGAGGATGTGCTTAAGGTGGAGAATGCCCTAGGCAACGTCCGACAAGAAATCGAACACCTTAAAGGGCAATTAAAACTCTGGAATAATCAAGTGGATTACTCGACAGTAAACTTTCAGCTCGTTACCCTCCAAAGCCCTAATCTCAATGTTAAGAACCCTTGGCACCCAATCTCCTGGAGTGAAACCTGGAAAGCTGCTGGGGACGCAGTATTGAAAACCTTGAGCAGCACTTGGAATGCCCTAAATTATCTTGTCGTCGGAATAGGGTATGCATCCCCATTCCTAATAATCGCTGCTTTGGGATGGGGCGTTTACCGAGTATGGAAGAAAAGAAATTCTTAGTGACCTCAGGAAAGGGCCTAGACCTGCATATCAGCATGGTCTAGGCCCTTTCTCTGTACTTATCAGAAAGTATAACTTTCGTAGCATACTGCAAGAAGGCTAATACGTGCGAAGACAGTGTCTTCGTGTGGGCGCAAGCCAAGTTTTCTTTAGCCGCCCTTAACTTTACGTTTAAGATATATGTCTGTATAATGAAATAAAATGTAATCTTTACCATGAGTAAGGCAGGAGGTATTGATTTGAAACTCTCAAAGCGAACAAAGTATATTGGAGGATTTATCGGGATTGCTGTCGGCGCCATCCTCGCTGCTTACGGGATTCAGGGTTTTATTGTCTATTCCGGGTTAAGTGGAGGTGGAGTTGGTGGAATTGCACTGCTCCTTTACTATACCGTGAACCTTCCGATTGGAGTCGTGACCTTTATCTTGAATGTGCCTTTGCTTGTCTTAGGTTGGCGAGAAGTCGATAAACAATTCGTCTTTAAAACCATCTGGGGATTGGTAATTTTCTCGTTTTTTCTGGATCTGTTCATCGGTGTTCAACCTCTTGATTTCGACGATGTTTTTCTAGGGTCTCTTTATGGAGGGGTCATCTTAGGGGTTTCCACAGCTATCGTATTTCACTTCGGTGGGAGCCTAGGTGGAACTGACATCGTCTCTAAAATTATTCAACGGAAGTATGGTGTGCCCATGGGTACATCTGCCCTTGCTATTAATGGAGTTATTATCCTAATTTCTTGGGCAATACTTGGTCCAAAAGCGGCACTTTATACCTTGGTTATGCTATTCGTCTATGGCCGTGTACTTGATGTAATCCAGAGCGGAGTTCCGACCAAATCGATTACGATCATTTCAGATCATTCTGAGGCACTCGTCGATCGAATTATGCTTGATCTAGGCCGGGGTGCGACGTTTTTACATGGCAGAGGAGCTTACTCTTGCGAGCCAAAAGATATTATTATCTGTGTCGTCAGTCTGCCAGAAATAGGCCGTCTAAAACGAGCTGTGCGCGAAATAGACCCACAGGCCTTTATCATTATCCAAAATGCAGGAGAAGTTTTAGGTCGTGGCTTTATTAATAATGCTTGATCAAATTCAAAGAAGACTCCCACTTCTATAAGTGGGTGTTCCTTATTTCACTCAATACCTAGTTACTTCATTTCTGAATCCAAGGTTCTAAGTTCACTCAAAGTAGCTAAGCGATACCCCTGTGCTTGAAGATTGTCAATGATTGAACCTAATGCTTTCACCGTTTGACTTCTCTGATACCCTCCGTCATGCATCAGGATAATGGCACCTGGAAAAACGTCGCGCAGGACGTTATCCACGATGGGTTTAACGCCAGGGTTACGCCAATCTTTGCTATCCACACTCCAGAGGACGACCATATGGCCATTTTTTTTAACCGTTTCTAGTTGGGTTTTGGAGACAAATCCTCCTGGGGGACGATAGAAATAGGTGTGGGTACCAGTAGCCTCGAAGATTATTTTGTCTGTTTGACTTAATTCCGCAACTAACTTGCGTTGTTGATAATCATGGTTAAAACTGTGGTTTCCAATTTCATGGCCCTCATTAATCAAGCGCTTTAGCAAGAACGGGTTGGCCTGTGCCGCTTTCCCTAAAACAAAAAATGTGGCCCGTGCATTCTTTGCTTTGAGGATATCTAGAACAGCGGGAGTATCGATGGGATCAGGCCCATCATCAAAGGTCAAGGCTACCACTTTTTCCTTAGTATTTGCCAGGTAATAGGTTCCCGGCGTCCGAACCAGTGAGGGGGTCGTCAAGGAACGTTGAGTCATACCCAGAAATCCTACCGTAATGATGAGCAATAGGAACCTTATCAGCAATTTGCGTCGAGAGAATACGTAAATCTGCAACACTATCTACCCTCCAATCGCTTATATATTCCTATGGATGAAGAACTAGTTCCATGCCAAGAATCTTTTAACTTCACTAACTTCATGAAATTAACTTGAAGGGACAACATGTCCTTAGAAAGGAGCGATTGATTTGGGTTTCCGTTTCGTATTCGGGCGGGCTGGTAGTGGCAAGAGCACCCTATGTTTGGATGAAATCCGTAGCGAACTACGCAGGGAACCCTTAGGGGAGACACTCATCCTCCTAGTTCCCGAGCAGGCAACTTATCAGATGGAAATAGCCTTAGCCAATACTCCTGATCTTGGTGGAAGTTTACGCGCTCAAGTCTTAAGTTTTCGGAGACTTGGCTGGCGTGTCTTTTCTGAAACTGGGGGAGGGCAAAAAATACTGATCGGTACCATTGGTAAACGGATGCTCCTCCGCAAGATCCTCTTAAAGCATCGTCTTCATTTCAAAGCGTTTGCTCGCTCTGCTACCCGACCAGGTATGGCTGATCTTCTCGCGCAAGCTATTGGGGAATTCAAAACTTACCGGATTGTTCCGAGTGCTTTACGAAAGGTCACGAAAACTGATGGAATTTTAAATGATAAACTCCAGGATTTAGCCCTTATTTATGAAGAATTCCAAGCAGCTCTAGGCTTAAGAACCCGCGACCCAGATGATGAATTATCGATCTTGGCAGAAAAACTCCCTATGGCCCCCCTTCTTCAAGGGGCTAAAGTGTGGGTTGACGGGTTTACAGGATTTACCCCTCAGGAATTAGAAGTCTTGAAAACCCTTGTTTGTACTGTCCAAGACGTAATTATTACACTTCCTCTTGATCCAATCTTAATCAGGGAGGAACGCCCACAAGACGAGGGGATCTTTAAGGTCGGGGAAGAATTTTTTACAGGTCCTTGGCATACTTATCAAGATCTGCAACGTATTGGAGCAGAGACGGGTATACTTTTACACCCTCCAACGTTTCTCGAGAGCACAAAGCGCTTTAAGCACCCTTGGCTTAGTCATTTAGAAACGAATTTTTTTGTTTACCCTGTCACAAAAATGTCTGAAGCTAAGACAGAAGTGGGAGTCTCACGATTAGATGGAGAGGGAATTCAAGTCCTATCGGCCGTTAACCGGCGGGCTGAAGTGGAAGGGGTGGCACGGAAACTACGGGACTTGGTCAGAGATGAAGGGTTACGCTGGAACGAAATAGCTATCATGAGTCGAGATCTTTCGGGCTACCATGACCTGATTACCCAGGTGTTTACGTCCTATGATGTCCCATATTTTTTAGATCATAAACGCTCTGTCCTGCACCATCCCTTGATTGAATTGGTGCAATCAATTCCTGAAGTGGTGGAGCGACACTGGAGCTACGAACCACTCTTTCGTTGTTTAAAGACGGACTTTTTCCCTCTGCATAGGGATGCCATCGATCGGCTGGAAAACTATGTACTGGAACATGGGATTCACGGAGAGGGTTGGAGTAGAAACGCAGCCTGGCGTTACCATCGCCAATGGTCATTGGGGCAAGATGAGGAACAACGTGCTGAGGAATTGAAATTTCAAGCTGAACTAAATTCTGCCAGGCAAACAGTCTATGAGCTAATCAATCCATTTATCCAAGGGATTATACCCGGAAACCAACCAGAGACCTTGAATGTACGGGACGCGACTGAAAGCCTATACGATTTCTTAGAAAAGCTTAATGTTCAAGCAACTTTAAAGGAATGGTCACTGCAGGCTCAGCAGGAGGGAAATCTTAGCGAGGCTAGACTCCACGCCCAAATCTGGGAAGCCGTTATCCAAGTCCTTGATGAAATTGTGGCAGGATTAGGGGATGAGTCTTTGAAGCTTGAAGACTATTCTTTAATTCTCGCCTCTGGTCTGGAAGCTATTGAACTGGGCCTGATACCACCTGGACTAGACCAAGTATTAGTGGGGTCCTTAGATCGTTCCCGAAATCCTGAAGTTAGGGTTCTCTTCCTCTTAGGAGCCAATGAGGGTGTACTGCCTGCTCGGCCGGGAACAGACGGTGTTTTTGACGAGTATGAAAGGGAACAATTGAAGCTTGTTGGTATCCCACTGGCTCCCAAAGGAAAGGCTCAGACCTTTGAAGAACAATTTTTTATCTACTCTGCCCTTACCCGAGCTACTGAAAAGCTGGTGGTTTGTTACCCGCTCACGGATGAGGAGGGGAAAGGTCTCACAGTTTCACCCGTTGTGAGAAGACTGAGGCAGCTTTTCCCAAACCTTTCCGAAAGTTTCTTAGGGAACCAAGAGGATATTCAACGCCTTAGTCATCCCGATACTGCCCTTCAAGCCTATGCAGAACAACTACGCACCTTGCGTCAAGGGGAGCCACTATCCCCACTGTGGAAAGCTACTGAGAAATGGCTGACCCAGGATTCTCTTCGCAATAATCAAATGGAACGTTTTCGCGCTAGTCTTTTCAGCCAAAATCAGGAAGAAAAAATTCAACGTCCTCTCGCACGCCGCTTATACGGTAAACGTCTAAAGGCCAGTATCTCTCGTTTAGAACAATTTGCTAAGTGTCCCTTTGGTCATTATGCCCGTTATGGGCTCAAGCTTCGAGAAAGACCTACATATCAGTTATCCAGCCCCAATATGGGCGAATTTTTTCATACCCTCCTGCATGATTTCGCAATCCAACTCCAGGAACGCGGCTTAGATTGGGGCAAATTGACCAAGGAAGAATCTTGGGCACTCGTCAGTGAGCTTGCGGATGGACTAGCCCCAAATCTGCAACATAAAATCCTCCTAAGCAGCGCCCGCTACCGCTATTTAACTCATAAATTAAAGCGCACGGTTCATCACGCTGTGAAAGTCCTCGCTGAACATGCTCGCAGAGGGATTTTCATTCCGATTCAGCTGGAAGTTGGCTTTGGTCCTGATCAAACATTGCCGGGAATTGAGATCCCTTTGACGGAAGAGGATTCTCTGCTTTTATGCGGACAAATTGACCGTGTAGATGCCGCCTTTCTAGATGGACAAGTGTATTTGCGAATTCTCGATTACAAATCCCGTGAGCTAAGCTTAGCGCTGGATACGATTTATTATGGACTAAATCTTCAATTACTCGCCTATTTAAATGTCGCTTTGCAGGGGGCTGAAGTCTTACTTAATACCACATCCTCAGCTTTTGGTTTATCCGGGCAAGCTGAAAATCAGTCGCCAATCCAGTCAGATAGCTTGCTTAGTGAACTCGTTCAACTAAAGTTGAACATCGAGTCTTCGGTGGGGGACTCTACCCCCACCGAAG
>LADV01000286.1 GCA_000961805.1 Peptococcaceae bacterium BRH_c23
GTTGAGCCTTTTCGACGTGCAAAACTTCCGATTGCGCCCTTTACGAACCGTCCCCGACTTGCACGCTACTTGCACACAAAATGGGTTATTATTGTTCCACCCCTCTTAATCCTTGAAAGGTATGAAAAAGTCCCCGGATGGATTTATCCAACCGAGGCCGATTTGATAAATAAGGAAGACCCCCGAACTTCGGGGGTCTTTTTCGACCCGAGCACAGATATATGGCAAACAAAACGTCCCTTTGACTTTTCAAACGTCTCTTTGACTTTTCAAACGTCTCTTTGACTTTTCTTTTTCTTTGACTTTCTTTTAAACTAGGCCGATAGTACGGTCACTGTTACGACATAGTTTTGTGTTGATCCATCTGTTGCTGTTACCGTGTATGTTACCGGAGATGTAAAGTCTTGTACTGTTCCTGTATTTGGTGATACGCTTGCCCCTGTTATGGCAATTGAGGTTGCCAATGCACTTACAGCCGTCCCAGACGGTACTGCAACAGCGATTGTATGTGACGCTTCATTTATCACGCCCACTACTGCAGGGTTCAATCCAACTAACACAAATGCTGTTATTGCTTTCGCTGCAATTGGGGCTATAGTTACCGTTACTGTATAGGTCTTGGTTGTTGAATCTCGTGCTGTAACGGTATAAGTTACCGGATTTGTGAAGTCATTTGCTGTTGTTCCACTTATTTGCGTTGTTGAACCTACAGTTACAGTGGAACCAGGTGAACTTACAAAGGTTGCTTTCAATGCCGTTACATCTGTTTGCTTAGGCACGGTCAACGAAATGTTTGTTCCATTTATTTCACTGGGTGCCAAGTCAGCAAAGCTGAATATTGTGATGTCTTTTGCACTGCTAGCAGAGTGCGCTGCAACTTCCACGCCTTCCGTCATCATATGTCCGCCTGCAACTACAGACACAATTTGCCAAAAACCAGAGTTATTCTGCAGTCTGAATGGGCCGTTCTCTTGATTAATGTTTGCCAAAATATTAAAAACTGCATTATTAGCTCCGGCTGTTACTGAAATGATTGGGACAATAGCATTATCTTTGTCGCGAAGGATTAAATCTCCAACAGCAAGACTGCTAACAGTTTTATGAAGATTAAGTGTAAAACCAGTATTTGTTACGTTGCTAATAAATGCCTTGTTCGGGACGACGTTATCCCTGCCTGCCAGTATCTGCAAGTATCCGCCTACCTTCTCACCATCCCCAGTGGCTCGAACGATGAAATGGTATCCCGCGTCAGCGGCGGTTGTTACGTAGGTTAAATTTGTCGCCCCGGGAATAACCGTCATCTCATAGGTCACAGGATTTACTCGGAACCATTGATAGGTCATGTATCGGTCGGTGTATACCAAGTCATCAGCATCCGACACATACTGAGTGGCAGTGAAGGACGCCGTTAAGCCCCTCCCGATAAAGGGTGCCATAACTCCTGAGATAACCATACTTTCATCAAGACCGTACCCTGTAAATCTAGTTACTACACTTGGCGATGGTGCTTCGATAATATTTGAAGTATAGCCAGCGCTATTTCCTCCAACTACCAGTAGGCGATATTGATAATCTCCTCCTGGATTTTTGATAGAGAAATTGTCTTGAGTAGCCGATTCGGTTGCTACATTAGAATAATTCGCCCATCCTACCCCATTGTCACTTGAATACTGCAACGTATAACCTGTTGCCCCAAAATCCTGAGGCGGTAAAAACTTCATCTCGACAATGTGGTCAATAATAGGATTCCCACTTAAAATCATTGTGACATACTTATGGTTTCTGTCTACATACAAACCGCCTATTTTATTATTTTCGCTTGCAAATGGAACAAATGTGGGAAGGGCCCCGCCCACGCCCGGCGTAAAATCACTGCCGTTTGCCTGTGCCGGTGTAAGCAGCGCAATCTCTCCCGCTTCAAGTGTTACTGTGACATCTTTAGTCCATGCATTTGCACCAGAGTTAACAACAGATGCGCCAACTAAATGAAGCTGTATCGCTGTAGGAAGAAAATTAAGCCCTGCGAATTTACTTTGTACAGCTGCAAGATTTGCATACGATATCGTTCCATCGTCTGCAATTCCCAAATCCTGCACATAAGAGACAGCTGAATTACCTGCGCCGTCCTTGATGGTTACCGTCGATGCAGCTGCATCCAAGTAGTAGGGAGCAGCTTTTGCTTGTGCATAGGTCACTGCATCGCTTGCTGCTGTAAATGTATATCCGAAAATAATACTACCAGATGAAATAGCAACATCTGCGTTGGTAATAGCACTTACTGCTACCGTTGATGTGGAGCTGCCACCGCCACCGCCATCAGAAGGGGTTACTGGTGTTACCGGAATGGTAGAACTTGTAGGGGTGGCTGTCGTTAGATTACCATTAACACTACCTCCGCCACTTAGGGTAACGCTGCCAGCGCTGGAACTAAGACTGGTTACTGCTGCTCCTGGCTTTACTACTATACTGGACGCAGCAGCCGTGTTCATCTTTGCTACTGTACCAGATACTACAGTTACAGACGAGCTATCGGTGATGGATACGCTGGCGAACTGACCAGCCAACTGGATCGCCTCTGACGAAGCTGCCTTTGCAACTTTCACGTTGCTTACAACTGCACCAGCTTCTGCCGTTAACTTTAGGCTTCCAGAAAGGGCAACATCGTTAGCGAACGTTCCCTGCAAGCCTACAGCAATTTGAGTATCTAGCCTTGGCTGGGCAGAAAGTACCCCAACATTTGCTCCGCTCTGTGATTCGACTGTGCCATTGGACTGAACCAGCGTAAACCCAAGCGTTGTACCAGCTTCAGCCACTACACGCGTACCTGGAGAAGAGCTGGATACCACTAGTCTATCAGCTTTAGTATTTTTCAAATGAATACTGTGATCTGCGCCCGATAGAACAACAATTCTAGTAGCTTGCACGCCGTCAAGAGTAGTAGAGCCTGCCTTACCTGGATCGACAAATACAGTGCCCTTTACAATGACATTCTGCAATGTTACGCCATCTGCATCGACAAGAATGTTCCCGTTGACTGTTAAGTCTTTAAATGCAGCATTAGGAGTGTTCAATTCCACAGCCCCGTTTAGAATGGCGGACTGGCCGGGCTGGGCATATCCTAAGCTTTGTACAGTCGAATCCGACATTACCGCAGTTCCTCCAAGAATTCCAGGATTCTTAAGAGCTATATCGGTCTGGATAAATGCTTTAGTGCCGACTGGAACGGCTTCTTTATTTGACAGTACAATAGCACCGCCAAGTTTAGCCGCCATAGGAGCACCTGTCAAAGAGTCTATAAGGCTGGTGTCATTTCCATTGGCGAAGAACATGCTGCCACCGACAATAAGGTTTTCGAATTGCTTTAACACTTCAGTGTTTGTATCAAAACGATCATTCCCGCCGAGTCTCAGGGCATTGGGAAGTGCATCCTTGACTAAGTTGGATACAACTGCCGTGCCACCTATGACATAGGTCTTGTTTATACCTGACGACTTGATGAAGTCAGACACAACTTTCGAAACGGAATCCTTATCAACGAGCAGAACCGGAATTCCTTTGGCTGCCGCAATCGGGGCAATCGAAATTGCGTCGACGTTGGCAAAGGCATTAGTTACTACAACTTCTTGAAACGGTTTAATTTTTTGGATTTCCTTGGCGATATTTACAGCTGTTTCATACCGATCATAACCGCCCAGCCGTACGGATTGAATTCCGGCTGCGGTAAGCTGACTCTCGACTTTAGCCGACATTACCGCCGTCCCACTTACCAGATAAACCTTAGTTACGCCAAGCTTTTTTAATTCATTCAACGTGCTGGCAGGTACTGAGTCAATGTCCGCCAAAAGGATTGGTCCATCGACCGCTTTGGCAAGACTTGAGGAGGCAAGTGCGTCTACCATGTTCCGATCTCCTGACGGTGCTAAGACTGCTGTGCTTGCCGACTGCCAGCCATGGTCTGCGATCTGAACTGCTGTACCATACCTATCATACCCACCAAGACGAGTAAGCGTATTAATTGAGCTCTGAGCAGACTGAACGTTGTACATTGATTTTACCTGCGCATCGCTTGCCATAGCTGCACCAGGAGTCAATCCCGAAGTAACTGTAAGTGCCGTGATAGCTAAGGATGCAATAAACCTATTTGCCTTAAATAATACCATCCAAGTTCCCCCCTCTTTTTATAATCAACCCAGTCCAACTTCAGTTTACTAAATTTCCCTCACTTTATCTATCACCCAATCGGGTGATAGATTTAAATTTCTTACAGGATATCTACCTCATCCCCCCGCCTCTATGCTCAGCGTCAGGGTGAGACTGAATATGTCCAACCCCTGCTGCACCGCACACAGGTCAATTCCGTTCGATAAAAATGTCATACTAATGTCAAAAAGCAGGCTACCCGAAAATGGGTAACCTGCTTTTTGTTATATAGTTGACCAAATGGAAAAGCCAAGGCCAGCGGACGTGCACTGCCCCGCCAACGCGCCATGGTCTTCTCCCGCCGTCTCCCCGTCTCTAGCCCGGACCTTCGCGCTTACAAAAGTGAATCTCCTTTGTGTCACACAAGGCCCCCAAGGCCTGCTAAAAGCCTATACACCTGTTCTGCCAATTCTTGGGGAAGTGTTCCCGTTCCACAGCTCGGTGTTAACATACTTTGTTGGCGAAGAAGGGATTCATCAACTCCACGTTTCACGAGTTCCTCGATATTACCTTCCAACCGGATTTTAAGGCTTTGCGAAGTTTCTTCCCAAGCAATCGGACTCGTGGGAACAATTCCCCAAGAAAGGATTCCTCCCCGTGTTAAAAATCTATTGAGTGGCTCCGCTAAGACCATCATGCTCTGCATATATTCGTAGGCGTCAAAATTCACGACCTGAACCTTAGAGTCAAAAAGAAGGGTCCAATCCATGCCTGCACAGACATGCACACCAGCAATTCCACCTTGCCGCAAGATCCCCTCAACAATCACATTCAGTTCTTCAATTAGAGGCTCCCTTTTCAACGTAATGTGGGTTGAAGCACCAAAGCCATAAAACCCTGGATCGTCAATCATCATAAGTACAGGTAAGCCAAACTGGCTGAGCTGTTTGGTCTGCCACTCAGCATGCAAGGCAAGGGTTTTAACCAGCATATCCCTGAGAGTATCATCATAATAACTCGACCGTCTATTTTTATCCGTAATCTGCATTCCCAAGGTCACCGGACCACTGAGCTGTCCCTTTAAAATTACAGCCTCCCTTGTTCCGTAATGTTCAAGATTACGACAAAAGACTTCAAACCCTTCCCCACCCTGTGAGCTGAATCCAAAGCGATCCAGCGCTTGTTGATCACCCTCAACCGCCTCTAAATACAACGTATAGAAAACTGTCATCCGCTCTACCCAATCCGGCGCATCAACTTGAAATTTTGGGTCTTCGACATCTGCTATGACTCCAGTTTCAACTAGGGCGTTGAGATATTGCCCAACAAAGGAGCTTTCTGCTCCGAGACGCGGAAGTTGCGGCCAATGGGGCGCGTGCGGAACACTTTTCCAAATCAATTCCAACGCTTCTTCACCATTGGTTAGTGGTACACTTCCAACTCCCGTTGCCAAAAAACCAGGTTTAAAGTTTCCTTTTTGCATATACAATCAATTCCCCATTCCGATAAAATAATTCAATACATTCTATATTGAATCCTACGTATAATCAACTTTTCCGTTGTCTATTTATTTAATGTGCGTCTTCACAAGGGTTTTGTGTTTTAGCCTTAACGGCAAGCGAACAGCAATGGAACGTATGCGACTGGGCTAATAAACATCCTCCCTACGGTCTCACCATGTGCCACAAATAAATCCAATCTGAGTAATGAAACAAGACCCAAACAAACAATACCCCCGCAATAATTCCAGGTAGCAATAAAAATGATCGGTAATGCCCACCAATCCGTCGGATATCATGGATGCGAATGGGCAAAAACAGGAACACAAAGGCAATGTAACTAATAATCGGAAGATAAAACGGTACCCCCCAAGGGAGCAAAGCCCAGCCAATTGAGATAAATACAGCAAAGTGGCAGCGTCGTTCCAACCAATAAACAAGCAAGACACAAGAGACACAAGGGGACGGAGACACAAGGGAGACACAAGGGGACGGTTCTTCTGTGTCAATGTCTAAGCCTTTCGGACAATGTGGAATGGAAAGCCAGTGATCCTGCATATTTGCCGCAGGCTTAATCCATCATTTCTTAAACGACTCAATATTTTGTTTCGTGCATCCTGGTCCATCTTCTGTAAAGCCGTTACTGGTTTACCTTTCATTATTCTCTTGGTGATTTCATATGCTTCGCTTTCGCTGATTCGTTTGGTCTTATCGCAATCCAGGCAGTGGTCTTCGTTACCCTCTTCTGTGAATTTTTTAAGTCCTTCAATTGCTTTTTTCTTTTCATTATGTACAATGCTTAAGATTAGACTGGTATCAGGAAATGTGGCAGTATTTCGATCCGCTTTGTAATAAGCAGTGCAGCTGCTCCATTCATATTCCTCTGGTTTGCTGATGATGGATGCTTTGACGGGATTTTTGTGGATGTAGCGAATGACTGTCAGTAGGTATCCGTCGTCCTCCACGCATTCACTCTTAAATCGATCTTGAAACACGTGTCCAATTCTTTCGTATTTCCAGTTGTACCAGTAAGCGTAACTT
>LADV01000287.1 GCA_000961805.1 Peptococcaceae bacterium BRH_c23
ATCAATACCCCGATACCATTGCCTATTGTGAAAAGAAGATTGCAAGCATCCGCAAAGACATGGAATTGCGGGAGAAAACCGAGGGGAAAGACTTTTCGGCGGTGATTGATGGCAAAACCTATGATGAGCGTGTCAAGGCTGGAGAGCAGCTCCTGCTGATAATGAAGCTCCATGACCTTGCGGTAAACGGCGAACCTTTACCTGTCGGTGAATACAGGGGCTTCCGTCTTTTTCTTGTCCTGAATGCCTTTAAACAACTGGACCTGCTGGTAAAAGGCGACAACACCTACAGCACACCCCTTGGCGATTCATCCCTCGGCGGCATAACAAGGCTTGAAAACGTAGTTGAAAAGATACCCACGGTGCTGATGAATATGGAGCAAAAGCTGGCGGATACCCAAACTCAGCTTGAAGAAGCCAGGAAGGAAGTCCAAAAGCCCTTTGAATTTGAACAGCGCCTGAACGAGTATTCGGCGCGGCAGGCAGAGATCAATACCAGGCTGGAGTTTAAGGAGTTTCAAAAACAAGAGGAAGTCATATTTGAAGAAAAAACCGCGGCTGAGACAGAGAAGGCCAGTAATAAAGAAGCCTGGGAGGCGGAATATGTTTAAACCGCTTTCCCAGGCTTTGCTTTTAATGCCAATCCAGAAAGTATTGCCATGTCCATCCCCCTCTTGTGATTAGTCCGTTGTTAGACGCCGTTCTGGTTCTCCAGAGCATCCTCTAAAGCAGCCCTCAATTTTGAAAACCTATATTCAAAATTAGCACTGAGAATTTTCTTTGGAACAACCCGTTGTCCATGTAATAACATCTCCGCCATTTGACCTAATACTATTTTCAACAAAATCTCTGGAACTGGTAACCATGATGGTCTATTTAGAACTTCGCCTAGTGTCTTGCAAAAATCTTTCATTCTTACTGGCTCTGGTGTAACAGCATTTATAGGACCAGTTAGCTCCTGATGGTCGATTATGAACCTTATCATTCTCGATAAATCTTGGATGTGTATCCAGGAGAGCCATTGATTTCCCGTACCCATTGGGCCTCCTATGTAGAGTTTAAATGGAAATGCCATTCTGTTTAGTGCGCCTTCATTTCCTAAAACTACGCCAATCCGAATAGTTACAACCCTGGTTAAATTATTTTGAACCTTGTATGCTTCTTTTTCCCAATCTCGGCAAACTTGAGCTAGGAAATCCTGACCAACTTCATCAGACTCTGTTAGCTCATCATCCTCACGGGGTCCATAATATCCAACTGCTGAAGCGTTAATTAGAACTTTCGGCTGAATAGTACCATTATTGATAGCCGTAACAATTGCTCTAGTAGTTCTAATCCTACTTGCTAAAATCTCCTCTTTCACTGAGTTGATCCATCGACGATTACCGATTGACTCACCCGCTAAGTTGATCACTACGTCAGTTTGCTGTAGCTCATAAATCGAAGATAGAGGAGAAACATTGTCCCATTCTATTACCTTAACTTTATTTTCAAAGCTGCTGGCAGTTTTTTGGGGATTTCTCGTTACAACATATACCTGATATCCATTCTTAAGTAATTCCCCTATAAGATTTCTTCCGACGAAACCCGTCCCACCAAAAATTAACACATTCATCTTTCTACCTCCGAAATGGCGTCTAACGTTAGGCGGCGGACTAATGCCCCTTTATTCAGAGACGACCATGGACGGGAGTCCCTTTGAACTTCCCCCGAACTGTATTAATGCACTAAATAAGAATATTGTGCATTACGAGCTCTTATTAATATAACCTAAATTATGTCAAAGCGGTTAATTCTCCCATTGTAACTAACATGCAAATTACATTGAGCATTGGTTGTTTACCTCCCAAATTGTTACTTCAATTAGGCCGATGTGTTATTAAAAACCAGCCCTGGTTTATTATGATATCTATAATAATAAAAAGAAAAAGCGTAGTTTTGTTAAATATTTAACATTTTTTTGTTATCTGTGATGTTAGTATTTATATACAACTAGTTGTTAGATCCAAGGACTTGGTATCATGTTAAGAAGTAGGTGATATTAAAATGAAGGTGCACATAGTTGCCTGTGGCATCTTCCAATTGGAGCTTGAACGAGTACTAGAGGAAATAAACGCGGAATGGGCACCTGCCGATGAGTTCAAAGTTACCTTTACATCTCCGGCTTTGCATGTAGACTTTGCTAAACTAAAACATGGCGTAGTTGAAGCACTGGATATGGTGAATGAAGAAAAGACAGTCCTCTTTTTCGGTTCTATGTGCCATCCTGAGCTTGCCGAGTTCACGGAAAAATACCATGTTATCAGGCAGCAACCCAGTAATTGTATCGAATTGGTTTTAGGTAAGGAACGGCAAAAGGAGTTGGAGGAATCCGCTCGAGTATTCTACATCACTCCAGGATGGTTGCGTAATTGGCAAAATATTTTTAGACAGGGACTGGGCTGGGACGAGATAGACGCTAGGCAGAATTTTGGTTTCTATGATAAGGTTCTGCTGCTAGACACCGGTGTTTTCGAATTCAATTATGAGGATATTCTTGAATTTTACGAATATACACAAGTGCCAATCGAAATTCAGAGCGTCGAACTAGTCGAATTTAAAAAGCATGTGCTTGGAACTTTAAAGGAAGCATTGGCCCTCCACTGACCCCGGTTAAACAAGTAAATATTCAAAAAAATATATAAGGAGTGAATTTGCATGGTTTTAACTGAAGAAATTAAAGAATTTATTTCAAAGGCTCCGTTTATTCCCATAACTACTGTTTCCTCCAATGGAGACCCGCACATGATCGTAGTGGGAAAAGTAGCGGAAGTCAGGGAAGAGGACATCCTAGGGTTTGGCATCTATAAAATGGAAGTTACTCAACAGAACATTAAGGATAACGGAAAGATGCAGGTTGTATTAGCAACAATGGATGGTGGACCTAAAGGCTTCAGGCTTGAAGGCCAAGCATGCATAGAAGAGAAACTTGTATTGTTTAAAGCAGATAAAGTACAAAAGCTTCTCTAGTAATTTCTTCAAATGTACAATAATCTCTCTCCTAAAGAGGGATTATTGTTTTTTACTTTGTAGTAGAGCTGAACCTTTTTTGATACACTTGCTTTAGATAAAATGTTTACAGGGGGGAAAGGTATGAAGCGTTGCCTCATCTGCCTTCAGGAATTGGACCTGTTTCAGGGACTAGAACGAGTGCAATTCACAAGCTTGTGTCAATGTACAATTAGAAAGAGGTTGTCAAAGGGACACTATCTCTTTCATCAAGGAGATTTAACAGGTACCATATTCTTAATAAAGTCAGGTAAGCTAAAACTTGTTCAAAATGCTGAAGATGGACATGAAACGATTCTGGATATTTGCGGTCCTGGAGAAGTACTTGGTGAATTGTCTTTATATCAGGAACAAAAGGAACATTCCAGTGCTATAGCCATGGAAGAAGCATGCATCTGCTGTTTCAGTAAAATTCAATTTGAATCGTTAATCAAGCAAGATCCCTCTTTTGCCTTAAGGATTATAAACTACTTAGGGCAGAAGCGTTATGATAATATCTTAAATTCAGAGAAGGAGTCCAGAGGAACTGTTAAAGAAAAATTATTAAGGCTTTTTTATAGTCTTGCCGAACAATATGGGCGAAAATTGCCGAACTCTACAATGATCGATTTAATAATTACTCAACAAGAATTAGCTGATATGATTGGTTCATCGCGGGTCATGGTCATACAGGCACTTAATGTGCTGAAAGAAGCCAATATCATAGACCGGAAAAAGAGATATTACATCCTAAAAGACGATCCATGTCTCAGTACTCATATATTTTAAATAAATATGATCCAGCCAGTTTCAATTAGTAAACAAGAGGAAGACCAGATAGTTATTCTTCTGTGGTCCTCCCCTTTTGCGTTAAATTCGATTTGTATATCACTTGTTTACATGGTAAGCTCTCCTTCACAATTTCCTACGGTTGTGCCATAAGTTATTAACTAATTATACCATAAATATCAAATAAAATTTTTTCAATGAACTAAGCTGCTACCATGTGGGCGGCTTTTTTGTATTCAAAGTTAAAAAAGATCTGTAACTATATCTTTTAGAAAGGATGTGATACCCATGCCGATGGTGGCAACAAAAAGACCCTATACCCTGGTTGTTGTGCCTGATGATGATCCGATAAATCCGCGCGAAGAATGGGACAATTTCGGTACAATGGTTTGCTTCCACAGGCGGTACACGCTGGGCGACGAACATCACTACGACGGCGCGGAAGAATTCTTTCAAAAATTGGTACAGGACAGTATCCCGGATCAAGATGTAATTTCTTATATTATGAATGGCAATGCGGATGGCTTGAAGCTGGAATATAACAAGTCCGCTCATGAATGGGAGCTTAATTCTTACTCTGATTTTTCCAAGAAGTGGTATACCGAATATACCCTCTCCGCACCGTTAAAAGGCAGCGAAACCGAACTGAGCGAAGCGATCCTTGAACAAATGCAGTGGCAGGACTTGAAAACACTGTCTGAAGAAGCATATTGTATTCTTCCTGTCTATATGTACGACCATAGCGGCTTGACGGTAAATACCACCGGATTTAGCTGCCCATGGGACAGCGGCCTATTAGGGTGGATATATGTTTCCCACGATAAGGTAAAGGAAGAATTCGGGGAGGTCACGCCTGAAACCGTTAAAAAGGCCGAAAAGCTGCTGGATGGCGAAGTGAAGGATTATGATTACTATCTGACTGGCAAGTGCTACGGCTTCAAGCTGTATAAAAAAGAAGAAGAAATAGATAGCTGCTGGGGCTTCCTGGGCGATTTCCGGGACGTACAGGACAGCATCAAAGGGCATCTGCCCGATGAATGCAAGGATATTGTGGAAATTCTGCAAGACCGTTGGGACAACGCCAGCGTGGAGGATATCCTGGAGGAAATTCAGGAAAACGACGATAAGGACGAACTTGATTGTGAATTGGACGATGAGCTTACCGATGAAGATGAAATGGAGGTGGATTGATGATAACACGGTTTGAGAATGTCAATGTCATCGAAGCACTCAGAAAAATAATGATGCACAACACCGAGCATTACCAGTCGGATTTTGAATATGACATCGCAAGACTGCAAAAAGCCGCAGAGGACAGCCGAGGCAGCCGACATTTCCTGTGGCTGTCCCGTGGGTTCGGCACCTGGTGTTTTGAAGAACGGGACGTATATATCCGAAACACCCACGCCTTTAACACCTGGGACTATTACAATCATTCCAGCGAAAACGTTAAAGCATTCGCGGTAGAGATCGAAGCCTTGCAGGACAAAGCTGTCGTCGGCCATGTTTTTGAGCTGGACTACAAAACGCATATCGAGGATGTGCGGAAAAACTGCTTTAACGCACGATCGGTTGATGCGGTTTTCAAGCACCCCGATAGCAGCAACGGCTATGTCCGCAAGTTTGACATCGACGAGTACAACACTAACTGGTACAGCATCGGCCAGCGTTACGGTGAGATTGAAACGCTACTCTATGAGGTGGGTGATGAACAGCGGCTGCAAGATGTTTTGTGCAAGGCAAGGCAGATACGGATAATGAATACCACCGCCGGAAACCTGGACGAATACATTGCCGCAATGGTAAAGGAACGCTTCCACAGCTACGGCTACACCCGTGACGATATGGTATTCACCACACCCG
>LADV01000288.1 GCA_000961805.1 Peptococcaceae bacterium BRH_c23
GGGCAGCTTTATTACGAACTGCAATAGCTTGTTCTTCAGAAATTGGTCTTAGGCCACCATCGACTTTCAAGTCACGCTGAATGATATTCCAATCGTCATAGTCTTCAACATCCCAGTTCGAACCAGCAAACATATTGTCATAGTTGGGAATGCCTCCAAAACCAGAACAGATGAAGTCAGTGCCGGGGAGCATTTGCATTAACGTACGAGCAGTACGTCGAATATCGGAATGAGTAAATGTCTGGTCATTACTGGATGCAACTTCCAGATCCAGCATCGTGGTACATAAATTTTCTGCCAACACCGTACGAATACCCGATGGAACAGCAGCCGGTACACCAATACAACTTACAGATCCGTTCTGCAATCCCTGGACACCAGCCCCCCGTGTAACCATAATGCAACGAATTTCTAAATATAGCATGGATTTACCCTCTGCATAACCCATCTGCACTTCCGAACCGGTACCGGAAGTAAACCTCATTTTCAGACCCCGCGAAGCATAGGCCGAAGCAAGAAAGCCTTTTGACCAAGGTGTGTCATCACCGTCGACAAACACATTTTCTGTACCGTATACCGAAATGGTTTCCGCATACGCAGTAATACCACGCATGCCAAGCTCTAACTCTGTCGCTTCTTCCAGCGCACACTGAATCAAGGTACCGCCCCGACCAGTCTGACCACCAATCAGAAGTGCCAGGGCATTGAAGGGTGCATACCTGACGACCGCCACTGTAGTTTCCATTTCATCAAATCCGCGCATTGCTGCTTCCGCTCCGTCCGCAGCAATCAGTACTGGATTGTCCTTAATGTTAGTAATATGGCACTGATTAGAGGGAATTTTACGGGCCCGCATTTTTTGCATGGCCATCATCATTTCGACTACATTCATGGTGTTGAACACAGCCACAAGTTTAGCGACTGTTAATCCACGAACAAGATTTACTATTTCTTCTCTTGAGACATTAATATCTACAAGCATCTTGGCGATATCGTTATTATCCATAGCCATTGACTTTTCGGCTACCGTCACATCAATGGCGTAATCCGCAATAAATTGTTCAATAAAATCAAACTTACTGCGAGATACCCCGTCCATTTCGACGATTTTCCCATTTTCAATTTTTATACTAGGCTCCGGGTCATTGGGGCTGCCCATGGCTATTAGACCCACCTCTGGCCATTCTTCTACGAAACCGTCCTGATTGACAGGGCGGGCAGCTAATACCTCAAATCGTTTTGACCTTTTCATTATTTCTCCCCTCCCTACTCTTAGATATATGGTGTTGTTACTGAAGGAGCTGGACCAGCCATTGCTTCCAGCAGTTTCTGACCCGCTTCTTTTGCTGCTAAGACCGATTGGCGTACTGCCCCGGAATCCCCGGTCACCATAAGAATTGCCTCGTTGGAGTGGCTACCACCCCCAGGGCTGGCATATCCAACTATTTCAACATTTGCTGTTTTAACAGCAACATCAGACATTAGCACTCCGATGGCTGCAGGAGCGCCGACAATCAGGCCAAAAGCTTTACCAACTGGTGCGCCGAAAGCTTTATTGACAGCAAAACTTGCCCGAGCAGTATACTGCATTTCAAGATGTCCTGCATCATTGGCATACACATCCCCAAAGGTGCGATCAAGTTCTTTCAAGGCGACTTCAATTGCCCGGCGAGCGTCTGAAACTTCTTCAGCACCAAAAAGAATCAAACAACCGTGTCCGGCTCCACCTTTAGTGTCCCTGGGCAATTCAATGCTGACAATTTCAGTATTAGTAGCTTTAACTGCTTCATCTGCGGCCATAATATGAGGACCAGCTCCAGTACGGGCACCAAGGATCCCAATAGAACGATATTTTGGATCTATCTTCATCTTTTCATGCAACATGGGATCAACGTTGGCTATAACCAGTCCAATGGTATCGCCGATTGCAGTACCGACATACTCAGTCATGCCGATGTTTACGACCGCTTTGGTTTTTTCCTGTCCCGTCTCGTCAGGAACTTGGCTTTCCATACGTTTTTTTATTTCGTCCATGACCTTGTCAATTAACTGTTCTTGCATAAAAACTTACACCTCCAAATTAATTCCTATTTGACTTTGGGAAGAATTTTCTCCACATCTGTATGTGGACGAGGAATAACGTGAATGGAAACAACATCGCCCACTTTCCGAGCGGCGGCGGCACCCGCATCTGTTGCTGCTTTTATAGCACCAACATCGCCTCGAACCATCACCGTTACTAAACCTGAACCGATTTTTTCATAGCCGATTAATACGACATTAGCTGCCTTTACCATTGCATCAGCTGCTTCAATAGCCCCTACCAATCCTTTGGTTTCAATCATACCTAAGGCCTCACTCATAATTTGAACCTCCCCTCCTCAAAATAAAAAAACCTATATAAATAGTAGCTTTTTCTATCCATTTTTACTTCAGCATATATTGCTTACCCACTGGATATATTTGCGGTGTTCGTTGTAGATATTTATCCCAAATATTGGACCGAACTATTTTTATAAGACTTTATTGTTTTCTATCCACTGTTTTTTTTACAGAAAAGCAAAAAAGGACTGTTTGACCACAGTCCTTTTCGTTTGAATTATGCTTTTTTATAATCTGCTGCTACTTACAATAATCCTCTATACTTCACCTTCATCCAATCGTGAGACTCCCACTTCTACAAGTGGGAGTGGTACCCCCGGCTCCGCTTCGGTGGGGGTAGAGTCCCCCACCGAAGACTCGATGTTCAACTTTAGTTGAACGAGTTCACTGCCAGTCTTTTTTTGACGCATCTCCTTACGATACTGATTAGGTGTCAGATCAGTCGCTTGGCGAAATACGCGACAAAAATAACTAGCATCTTGATAACCTACCTCTGCAGCGATACGTACTACATTATAATCTGGATTTTGCAACATCAACTTTGCTCTATCAATTCTAACTTTCGTTATAAAATCTACAAAGTTGCAACCCTTTTCCTGCTTAAATAATCGACTAAAGTAAAAGCGACTTAAATGTACAGTTTCTGCAACTTCTTCTAATGATATATTTCTATGGCAATTTTCCTTGATATAATCACACGCACTATTCGCAACTCGAATATTAATGCTGCTTCTATTTTCCAACATGTTGTCCATAACGCAATCTAAGGATTCCAACATCCACTGTTCCACCTGTTCTTTAGAACAACACCCCATTAAAACATTGATACTATTAAAATTTAACAAGGTCAGCTGGTCTAAATTAGCACCCCCTTCTACAGCCGCTCGGGATAATACGATCAATAATTCGAGGACACAAGCTTTCACGGTCTCAATGCTAGCGTTACTCACAAATATTTCACTCAATAACTTACTCAGGGCCTGTTTAGCCTGTTTTCTGTCCCCACAACGAACCTTATCCAATACTGTCCGCTCGTAATGAAAAGGATAATTGAAGGGTCCTGTACTTAGATGAGGTATATCTTCAACATGAATGATTTGATTATCCCCAAGATAAAACCTCTGCCGCTGGGCATTCAAGGCTTCGCGGTAAGACTTCTGTATATCCAATGGATTATCGTAATAACGTCCAATTCCAACCGTAATACTAGTATTCATAGATCGAAGAATACTATCTCTTATATTTGTCGCTATTTTATGCACATCATTTTTTATAATTTTTGGTGTATCTACTTCCTTAAATCCTAATAAAATAATCAAATTGTCACTGCTAAAGGGAGTAACCAAGCCATTATCACCCACGACACTGCAAATCAGCTGATAAACTCGCTGTTTTAACATTTGTTTTTCCAGTTCAGAATCACTATAGGTGAGTTGCTTAAAATTATCAATATCCACAACTAAGGCGACCCCAGGATCAACTTTCATCCCCAGAAACGTCGATCGTTCCCAAAATTGTTCCAGTTCCATAATGTTACCTGAAATCAAATCATATACAAACGACATTTGGATAAATGGCATGGCGTCTTCTACGTTTTTACGTAAGAGAGCTTCTTCCTGTTGCTTTAACTGTATCACGCTAATTTTGCTTATGATAGTCCGTAAAGTGGACAGTAAATCATTAGGGCGTACCGGTTTTAGCAAGTATCCCTCAGCACCTATTGTTAGGGCCTGCTTAGCGCTATTAAAATCGTCCATTGCTGTAAGCATGATAACGCTGACATTGGGAAGCAAGTCCAATATACTTTTGGCAGCTTCCAAACCGTCTATTCCAGGCATGCGGATATCCATCAACACAATATCTGGTTTTTCACTTTTAGCAATATTAATAGCACTGGCACCATCCCCAGTATCACCGACTACTTGAATGTCGGGGAAATTTTTCTCTATTATAAACCGTAGGGCTTGTCGTTCTAATTGTTCATCGTCTGCAATCAACAATCGATACATTCTTATTCTCCTCTTATATGTTATGCCCGGCAGTCTGGGAGACGAATGTAGTTGCTGGTGCCTTCACCAACTTTACTTTCTATCTCTAGACCGTATTCAGGACCAAAATGATGCTGAATACGTTTATGAACATTAATGATTCCCAGACCAGTCGTTTGCCCATGAGTTATAGTTCGTTTTTCAGCACGGAAGATACTGCGAATGCGTTCCATAGGTACTCCGACTCCGGTATCGGTCACAATGATAATAATTTGCTCTCCTTCGATCCGTCCACTAACAAAGATCTGCCCGCCATCTACCTTTTTTTCAAGTCCATGAATGATGGCATTTTCGATGATTGGCTGCAAGGTAAGAGCCGGAATCATTATTTTCAATATTTGAGGATCTATATCGATGAATGATTGAATACGATCCCCAAAACGCACCTTTTGGATCAATAGATAGTCTTTGGCGGATTTTACTTCTTCTTCCAAGGTTCGCAGAACGTCAATATCCTGTAAATTGTCCCGGAGCAAATCAGATAAGGCATAGACGACTTCCTGAGTTCTGCTGGCTCCTTCCAAAAGAGCCAACCGAGCAATGGTATTTAACGCATTGAATAAAAAGTGGGGATTGACCTGAGCTTGTAGTGCCTTCAATTCGGTAACACGCAACGTGGCTTCCAAGTGGGCTTTAGCTTTTACTTCTTTCACGAGTTGCTTCTGAGAAATATTGGAAACCCCGATTTCCACAATATAATTTGTCATACTATAGATGAGATCGGCTGCGGCCTTGAGCCTTTTTTCTGGCACAACTTCGATGACATCAAAAAACTCTGACAAAACTTCCGTCTCCATACCCAAACCAGACACGCAACGAAACATTTCTGCTTTAGCATCATAATCTTCTTTTTCTAAAATAACTTGCCCGGCAAGAAAAGCGCCGATGTATTGGTCTTGTACAATGATAGGTGCAGCCAAATCCGTTAATCCACTGTGGCATAGATACACAACAGGCTTTTGCTTGTCAATGTTCTTTCTGCTCGCTCGACCGGCTCGATCATCACAACTAATACATCCTGATAGCCCCTGGGGATAGGAACGGATATATGTACAAAACTTGGTAAAATTGCTTGGTTCAGTAATAGGGTTCCCCTCAACGTCGACAATTACTGCTGCCAATCCGGTTGCTTCCGAAAAATGATCTTGGATTTCCTGCAAAATCTGGATATTCACAATTTGACCTAAGACAGATCGGCTCAAAGCTTCCATCTGAATCCCCCCTCGTAAAACTATAGCATTTTAGTTACGAGATATCCATTTATTACTACTCCTTCTATAAGAAGGAGTATTTGATATAGCACAGACTATTTCCTGCAAGAAGCAATAATTTGCTATATTATAGCAAACTAATATTATTCGTTGGATGTTCGATAATACTTTCACAGTCAGAGTCTCTCTGCCTTACGTACTCTCTATATAACTATTTTGCCCTCATTGCCACAACTACGTCCATCCTTGTAGCGAATGCCCTTAAAGATGAGGGGTACTTGGAAAATCTTCAGTGTTTTCTATGTAGTTACATAAAAACAATAATGTTCTATGTTGTCACAAAATAATCCAAAGGAAAAAGAATAAACTCGTCAAACTAAGTTTATAAGAAAAACTAGCATAGAAACAAAAATACTATGTTTAGTATTATGGGGGGGATTCCCATGTGGCTTGGCAAAGTTGTAGGAACTGTCGTGGCCCCAACTAAGAATGAAAGCTTAGTTGGATGTAAACTCTTAGTGGTTCAACCTTTAAATTTAGATGGCATGAATACAATCAGCCTGCAGGTTGCTGTAGATACTGTAGGCGCTGGAAACGGAGAGAATGTTTTAGTAACCTCCGGAAGTTCCGCCCGCCATGTCATGGGAAATGATAACAGTGCCGTAGATGCCGCTATCGTCGGAATTGTAGAGAATATTGATCTTGAGGGTATTTCCAAAGCACAATATTGGGTGCAGAAAGGATAGTGCTCTAATATCAAAGCTTGGTTTTAAGAAGGAGAATTTTATGCTGACAACCTATAAAACGCTGGAAGATAAGCTCCAAGAAGTATCATGGGATCCCTTGGCTAAAGGAGTTTGGATTAAACTAGTCAACCCAACATCTGATGAAATCCGACAAATGTCAGCTACAGTCCCGATACCGGAGCATTTTTTTCGTTTTGCAGTTGATGAAGATGACAGTCCACGGATTATTTTGGGTAAAAACTGTATTCTTGCCATAATTAGTGTTCCTGTTTCTCATGGTGCTGATCGATATGAGACCAGCCCGCTCAGTATTATTTTAACACCAGAATTAACCATAACCATAAGTGAAGAACTGATACAAGTACTTCCAGATAGCAACGATAGCAGTAGGTTTTTTTTCGATACAACGAAAAGGACCCAATTCTTCTTTCAAATTTTGTATCATGCCGATACAGTCTTTTTGAAATTTATTCGGCATATTCGCCAGCGAACAGATGCGATTGAGATTCGCCTACGCAAGTCAACCAATAATCGAGAAGTATTCCAACTTCTTGATCTTGAAAAAGGCTTAACCTACTTTACTGCAGCCCTACGTGGCAATGTGATTGTCGCGGAAACAATCCTCCGCATGCGATCTGACCCACAAATGCGATATCTTCTAGAGATGCATGAAGAAGATGAGGATGTTTTGGAAAGCGTTATTATCGAAAATAAGCGAGCTTTGGAATTAGCTCAAACTTATAGTTACATCATGAGTAGTATGATGGATGCATTTTCTTCGGTCATTAACAACAATTTAAATCAGATTATGAAATTTTTAGCTTC
The DNA here is from genome assembly GCA_000961805.1 of Peptococcaceae bacterium BRH_c23. The sequence continues at coordinate 7,213 of LADV01000288.1, forward strand.
TGTAACAATTTTACTAGCTATTCCTACAATGATCTCGAGTTTTTGGAGCATGACGCTCAAGGTACCTTGGCAGGGTACAGAGATAGGATTTTGGATAGTTCTTTTGCTGGCACTTATCACAAGTAGTACTATGGGTATTATTCTTCGAAAAAAAGGAATGTTCTGATGCTCCTGCATATGTTCTGAATTTCAGAGGTCTAATTCTCAGCAGCTTGCTGCGAGGAGTTTTACATACAAAGAGTGGTCCAATGTCCCGATATTGAAGGGCTTTGGGCCACTTTTGCATCTTCACAAGGACTTTCAGCCACTTGTCAAACTATTCGGACAAATAAATCCTACTTTATATGTAATAATCACAATTATGGAATTTATAGGTGATTGCATGGAAAATCCCAGGCTTTGGTAAGGCAATAATGTAGTATATACCGGCAAATTAATGTACAGGTATTTATCCAAATTGGAGGTACTATATCAATATATTTTAAATTAAATGATTGTGAAGAAAGGAGCGACTATTCAGCAGTAAGAAAAAAGATCACAAGATAATCGTAAAATAAGGAGGGTTCAAATTATGGTTACTCCATATTTAGGGGAATTTCTAGGTGTAACTACGCTTATTATTTTTGGAAACGGCGTAGTCGCCAACTCGTGCCTCGCAAAATCAAAGGCTGAAGGCGCTGGTTGGGTGAATATCATTGCCGGTTGGGCAGTCGGTGTTATGATGGGTATTTTTGTTGCGATTGCCTGCGGTGCGCAAGGTGATCTTAACCCAGCAGTAACCTTTGCGAAACTCTTAAATGGGGTCTATTCAGTAAAGGACGCCCTAATTCTCATGTTTTTAGAAATAGCGGGCGGCGTTGCCGGTGGTTGTATCACTTGGTTGCTCTTCCGCGGTCACTGGGAACTTACGGAAGATAAGGCTACAAAATTGGGAGTTTTTTGTACCTTTCCAGCAGTCCGAAATTATGCGCAAAACCTGTTTTTTGAAATCATTGCTACAATCATGTTAATATTCGGGGTTTTTGCTATTTTCTCAAAAAGCGTAGGAGTCATGACCCCTGGCTATGGTCCTTTCATGGTCGGCCTTTTGATTTTCGGATTAGGTGCCTGCCTGGGTGGTCCCACAGGATATGCCATGAACCCGGCTCGTGACTTAGGCCCCCGAATTGCTCATTTCATATGCCCCATTGCTGGCAAAGGAGATTCCGATTGGGCATATTCATGGGTCCCTATTGTTGGCCCCATGATTGGCGGGGCGATTGCATTTGCTTTAGCCAAGGGTGTTGGAATTCTCTAAGCTATCCTGAAAACACTGATAATGTAATTAAAACCTAAAGGGAATATATTTAAAATATATTCCCTTTAGGTCATCCATTGAGGTAGGCAACCGTTGGCATGGTATCAATTTGAATTTTCCCCAAAAGGTCATTAACTAACACGTCTAAGTTCTTCTTGTTCACCAGAACAAAGAATATGTCACTACTTCTCGCTTATACTCGCTCCTGAATATTATTATCTTCTGGTAAATATTGATAATAACCTAGGTTAATAGTATTATAGAGTTAAGAGCGGAGGCTGATTCACTATGAGTAAGAGTAAAATATACTTAGATACATCGGTAATAAGCCATTTAGAAGCTATGGATACCCAGGAAAAAATGCAAGATACCCTGCAATTGTGGCAGGAGCTAAAAAAGGGCCAATATATCGTGACTATTTCAGACCTTACTCTTGCTGAATTGACCAAATGCCCTGAACCAAAACGCACACTTCTTTTTAAGTACTTAAGTCAAATCGATTACGAAGAAATACAGGAGACCCTGGAAACGATTACTTTGGCAGATGAGTATATAAAGTACGGGGTATTAAACGCCAAAAGCAGGGATGATTGCCGCCATATAGCTGTTGCAACCATAGTTGGATGTAAGTATATTATAAGCTGGAATTTTAAACACTTTGTAAATATCAAGACCATTAATAAAGTACAGGCAGTAAATAAGTTGCTGGATTATAATGAAATTAGCATATTACCACCATCTATGATGCTGGAAGGAGAGGAATAATAATGGGTAGTAAGAAATTTACTATTGATGACATTCACCAAATAAGATATAAGAACTACGAGAACACTAAAAGTCTTAAACCGGAGGAACTGATTGAAAAAACCAAGTGTGAAGCCGAAGAAAGCAAAAAACTTATTGAAGAATTAAGGAAAAAAACTTCAAAAGTAAGTTGCCATTAAGATTAACAATATTAGCTCTTCCTTCACAACAAGGAAGGGCTTTATCTTTAGGCTGTGCATCTAAGGGAATATTACGGTTCGACTTTGTTCTAATTTTCACTGTTCTTGCCCTTCCCTTATATTAATATTTACCAAAAGAAAAAACGGTAAGTCTGATATAGAATCAGACTTACCCGTTTGGATTTTTTTGTTAACGCCAACCCAACAGCAAAAACTCTCTTAGGATTTGACCTCTTATGACCATTGAAGTCTCCGAACTTGCATACTTTTTGATTAAGAATGTTTAAAGGAGGCAACGCTTTTTTTTATAAGATTAATCGCCGTTTGTGGTCGAGTTGCAATCTTTTGAGCCAAGGATTGAGAGAATGACACAACATGCTCATGCGGCACGTGTGCGGACATGTGTAATGTTACCAGCCCCGATGATGTGTCGCAAATGGTAATACAAACTGTCTACACCTGAGTTTATTTTTTCACCCTACACGTTTCTTGTGCTGCAAACCTTAAAACGTTCCACTTCTTGCTTAAGCTGAGATGCGTTTTGCGCTAGGGTCTGCGCCGCTGCAGCTACAATTTGCATTGTTGCCGACACTTCCGTGGTTGACTCTTTAATCGTATCTGCTGTGCCGGCCGCCTCTTCTGAAATCCGCATCACCGTACTAACACTGCGGGTCATCACCTCCATATTTCCGAGCATCTGTTCACTAGAGGCCGCAATATCTGAAATATTGTCAGATACCTCCTTGGTAGAATTGACGATATCGGCCAAGGTTTCCTGAGCCAAATGAATCGTAGAAACACTTTCTTTTACCATAGAAGCAGTCTTCATCATTCCTTGTACAGCATCATTGACACTTCCTTGAATCAGGGTGGTGATTTCTGTAACTTCTCGTGTTGAGGTGGCCACACTTTCTGCAAGTTTTCGAATTTCGTCCGCGACTACGGCAAATCCCCGGCCATGCTCACCTGCTCGCGCCGCTTCGATCGCAGCATTAAGCGCCAAAAGATTTGTTTGCTGAGCTACCTGGGCAATTGCCTCAGTGATCGAACCGATTCGATTCGATTGATCAGCTAAATTCTCAATCGTACTAACGGATTTACTCACAGATTGATTGGTTACCTCCATTGCCTGCACAATCACGGAAAGCTTATTTAATCCTTCTGTAGAATATTGCTCGGATTTCACAGCCTCGACGGAAACGGACATGGCCCTTTCTGCGATCATTTGTGCTGCATTTTCAAGTTCCGTTACCATTACCTGCATCTGTTGCAGGGTTCTTGCTTGGTTTTTTGCCTCAACGGCCATTTGGTTTGTATTATCGGCAACTTCCGTGTTTGACGCCGTCACTTGTTGAGCACTAGCCGATAATTCTTCAGACGAAATAACCCAAGAATTCGTCATCTCGCGAATTTTTCGGATAATACTCTCAAAGTTATTCATCATATCATTAAATGAATACCCTAATTCTGCTACTTCACTATTTTTCACCACTTCAACTCGTTGGGTCAAATCTCCTTGGGCTACATCAATAATCCCTTTTTGCATGGCATAGATGGGCAATAAAAAGCGACGATAATTTTTTAAAGAAGCAATGATTCCTATGAGAACGCCTGAAAGCAAAAAACATAGCAATAAAATCACCGTTTTTTCCCATTCAAGCTTCATAAGATATACGATTATAACTCCCAAAGCAGAAACCATAGGAACAACTGTAATTAAGGTTTTCCAAATATACTTGACTAGACTGATGTTATTCTGCTTTCCCTCTTTGATTAGTCTCTCGTTGCTTTTCACGGAGTTTTCTCCTCCTTAAGCAAGTTAGGATCCTGTACCTACCCTGCACGTTTTTTAAGCTGTTCCCACCCATAAACATAGTGTAATTTTAAAAAGAGTACACCCGGATGTATCTTCTGATTGCCAAAATTTGACGCACTTAAATATACACTTTCAGCGGGCTGATGCTTTTCAACTTGATGATGCAACTGCTCTCGAATTTCTTGACAACGTTTGACTGAATTTTCCTGAGGAGCCCCGTGAGCGGGAAAATAGGTTTGGGCTTGAAGTGCTTCAATAACTGCCAAACTATCAAGATAACTCGGCAATCCACTCACGACTTGGTTCCCCTCCTGCCAAATTCCTGGATAGGGTATCTCATCCGGTAGAAGCATATCACCCGAAAAAAGAAGACGATCTTGCTCATTATAAAACGACATATGTCCTGCGGTGTGACCAGCCGTTAAAAAAGCCCTAAGAAAATTGTCTCCGGCCATAATCGACTGACCAGGCTCGATTAAACTGACCTCATCTGGCAAGGCGCTTAACATCCGAAAATACTCAAACACTTTTATCATTCCTGAAATTTCATTTTTCGGAACTCCCCACTCTTGAGTAGCCCAGTCCTTCAACTTTCCGAAAGCATGCCCCTGTATAAAACTAAACCATTCTAGGTAATCTCTGGAACCCACAAAAATCTGGGCCCCTTCTTTAGCAAAACTTGCTGCTGCTCCAGCATGATCAACGTGCCAATGAGTCACTAAAACCTGTTCCAGTCGCTTTATGCCCACCTGTTTCATGCCTTCATGAACCGCTTCGATGACATTCGGCGTATTGGTCCCTGCATCGATAAGCGTTGGAACTTCACCATCGATCAGATAAAGGTTGACTGAATCAACATTAATGGGCACTTGGACTTTAAGCAAATAGACATTTTTTGCGACTTCTTTTATTTCAGGCATTAGATTCTCTCCAATCAAAAAATGAATAGCTATTCATTGTCATTGATCATTAAATGTTATACAATGGTAATAATATAGATGTTAATTAATAATAACAATTTAGCACAAAAGGCCATGTCTTAAGACGATGGCCTTTTTTATTGCAGAATCTTAGGAAAATTCAGATGGAGAGAGTCGACCTTACCGATACTTTTGATTAACTCAAAGAAAGGGGCATGGCCCCTTTCTTTTACATACCTTAGTAGTTAATTGGATAAGCCTCTTTTTTGATGATATATTCTGCGATTTCTCGGCGTAAACCAATCATATCAATGTTGGGACGACGGACAAGCTTGCGCATTCCTGCCATAACAGTACTGAGGGAATCCCCTTTCTCGACTGCACAGAGAACTTCTTTAGCTTGTTGCTCAAGAATATTAAATGCTGCATAAGTTCCTGCAGTTGCAGCCTTCTCGACAAATGCTTTATGCTCATCAGATACGTCAAGGTTTTGAACTTTCTGAGCTCTAAGAACTCCACTTTCCATGGCATAGACTTGGAGTACCATCTCTGCCATGCCAGTCAGAACGTATTGATTATCTTTTAAAGCCATACCCAAATTCTGAGCTGCAAGCCCGGCCGCCATTAAGCACAATTTTTTGGCCTTTTGCGTCAGTTGGTTTAGTCCTGCTAATCCTTCTGCATCCCCACCTAATCCACTTGACATCAAGTCCTTGCTCACGGCTTGAGCTGCTTGTAGCAATGGAAGTTCCCCTGTCATTGCTCTTTTTAGGAGTGTAGCCGGTACAAGCAGTCGATTAATTTCGTTCGTTCCTTCAAACAAGCGATTGATACGGGAGTCACGATACATCCGTTCAATCGGGTATTCCTTAATAAAACCGTAACCACCATGAATTTGAACTCCTTCATCCACGGCGAAATCTAAAACTTCAGATGCGTAGACTTTATTAAGGGAACATTCAATGGCGTATTCCTCTAAAGCCTTACCCGCCTCTTTACGGCAATCGCTAGTCAGATCGAGTCCATGGAATCCACTCTCCATAAGACCTGCAGTACGATAAACAACACTCTCAGCCATATACATCTTAATAGCCATTTCAGCAAACTTATTTTGAATTGCTCCAAATGTGTTAAGTTCTAACCCGAATTGCTTACGCTCCGAGGCATATTTTAGGGCTGTTTCCATAACAGCATGAACAGCTCCGATTGCTCCAGCAGCCAGCTTAAAGCGGCCAACATTCAAGATATTGAAGGCAACAACATGTCCACGACCGAGCTCTCCTACCACGTTTTCTACAGGTACCAGGACATCTTCTAAGATAACTTGACGAGTAGAAGACCCTTTAATCCCCATCTTTTGTTCTTCAGGTCCAAAGGACAGACCTGCATATCCGCGTTCAACGATGAAATTGGTCATTTTCCCATCTACTTTAGCATAGACCAGGAAGACATCCGCGAAACCAGCATTAGTGATAAATTGTTTTGTGCCGTTCAGACAATAGTGGGTTCCCTCTGCATTGAGAACAGCCGTGGATTTTGCACCCAAAGCATCGGATCCTGAACCAGGTTCAGTTAAACAGTAGGCTGCCACTTTAGTACCGTTAGCAAGTCCGGGGAGATACTTAGCCTTTTGCTCAGGTGTACCAAAATAAACAATCGGTAAGGTACCAATTCCGGTATGCGCTGCATAAGCAACTGCAAATGATCCACCACGAGGAACTTCCTCACCCACCACGACTGTGGAGGCTTTATCCATAGCCAAACCTTCAAATTCCTCAGGGATTTCCAACGCTAGTAATCCCAATTCTCCAGCTTGACGCATAAACTCCTTAACGACGCCTTCATGTTGCTCCTCCATTTCCTCGATCTTCGGAGCAACTTCCTTCGTCATAAAATTATGTGCCATCCGCTTGAGTTGCTTATGATCTTCATTTAGCTCCTCACGAACATATACCTGATCCGGAGAAACCTCAGCCAGTAAAAAACCGCCTCCGCGTAATTCTAATTCCATAATTAATATCCTCCTCTTGATCGAGGTGCGAGGTTCGATGTTCGAGATTCGAATGGTATCTTTGTTTACCTAACGTCTCTAACCTCTACCAATTACAAGCCCTAACACCTCGTATTGCTTCTATGCTTATCAACAACAATCATTAAATAAGTCCTTTTTTGCATTTACAAAAACCATAATTGGAGTGTAGCCGAAATCGCCCCTTACTTGCACTGGATTGCATTTGTTGGGTTACCCTATCAAGGTATCCGATTCTCGCGTCCATGTTGGAAGCACGAGAACCTCCCCCGCTTCTCTTTCCTAGCCTCATCTGCCAAAGTGCAAGTCAAGAACCATCCCTTACTCGCATATGTCCCCCCGCATCCCAGCCCAATCGACCAGAAATTAAGGGGACATCGCTAAGTGAACACTTTAGTGGAGTTCACGATAAAGCGAGTGCCGATGCTGAAGCATTATCACGCCTAGGTTCACATCCTGCGCTACCCAGAGGTTGGCAGTGATAGCTTCAGCATCCAACGAGCCAGTGAACGCAACGTGTGTGAACGTGCGATGGCCCCTTACTTTCAAACCCTATAGTAACTCGTAAATCCCAGCGGCTCCCATGCCTCCACCGATGCACATGGTTACCATACCGTATTTCAGCTT
>LADV01000152.1 GCA_000961805.1 Peptococcaceae bacterium BRH_c23
GACACTACCTATAAGGAGCTTTAACTTGGTCGGATTTGATAATATTAGTCGCTATCTTTTAAATAAAAATCGACAACACTCTTTATGATACCCACCAATCTTCATATCTGAGGTTAAAAGTAAACCCATACCAAAATGAACCTGCGCCACTCATAGCGACAAATCTCCATCTTAGTGAAGCTTGAGCAGGAGTAGTTCCAATTTGTGCTTGTCTGTCCATTGTTAAAGTTTCAGTGTTTGTTTGTCCACCTACACCCCAACTCATTGGGCTGGAAATAGAATTAATTATACTCCTACCAGTATAAAAATCCGACGCCGTTGTAAAGCTGCATTGAAATCCTCCGCCAGTTACAATAAAGTCATGTTGTATCCATATACTATAATTGTTAAAACCACTTGTCCGAACAATTTGTTCTGAGTTTTTATCTTTGTTGTTGATTAATTTATCAACAACTTTTTTATCGCCAATAGCATCTAACAGTTTTTGTTCATTTTCAGGAATAATATTAATTGTAGATGTTTTGCAATATGAACCGTCAGGGAAAACATATTTTTTTTCCGAATCAATGTTCGACAAAGAAAAATAATCTTTAGGTATAGCTTTTAGTTTTTCCGGGTTAATTGAATCAATTAATTCCCCATTCATAATTTTTTGTATAAGTAATTCTTGTTTATCCTTTGCTAGTCCCTCAGAATTAAGTTTCGCCTTTAACTCACTAATTTCTTTGTCATTTAATTTACTAGAATTTGCTTGAGCACCATACGCAGGAATTACAGACAGAAGCATTACCAAACAAAGTCCCAATACAACAAAAAAACTTCTCTTTTTCATTATACACCTTCCTATTTCCATATTTATTCGACCAATTCAAATTGTACAATTATTTATCTGGCGAAATATGTCATAACATTCTAATTTTAACGAATCTTCTATTGATAACATTTTTAGAATAACTGGGAAGTATGTGGTGCAGTGGTTAGCACACTGTCCGGATGAAAAGAAAGGTCAGTTTGCAATATAGCCACTCGGAGTACGCACGGGTAATCAGGCCCAAGTCTTTGCTCAAGGGACAACTAACAAATAATTCCCTCCCTTTCTAAATCTCCCTTCACAAATATCCCCAGTAGGTGTAGTATAAAAATACCTACTATTTTGTGTAGGGGCGAACGCCTTCAGATCACTTGTTACTTTGCAGGTATTGATGATCTGGGGGCGTCTCTATTTAAATAGCGAAAGCCATTCAAATACTTGTTAACAATCTATTAGGCAACGACTAAAATCTGGTTATCTTGAAAACTATTGTCATTTGGTTTACTAGATTATAACTTATTGCAATAATTTTAACCACGTACCAAAGTACAGGTACCAATTAAAAAATGCCTGTACCTAAGTACAGGCATATAATCATACAGGCTTGATTAGAGATAATTTGTTGCATTTTTCCTTCTGAATTATCTAAACTTCTTAATATATGTTTCAATGTCTTTCAACCTCATTCATCGACATCTCAGTCCAAACTGCAACCGCTTTTGAGCGAGATTTTACACTGAGTTTAAAAAGGATATTGCTTGTATGGTATTTTACAGTCCTGATTGTTATATCTAATGTCGAGGAAATTTCTTGATTGTTGAAACCCTTTACAATTAGATCCATGATTTCTTTTTCCCTGGAAGATAGTAATTCGCCAATATCAATAGGTTGTGATATTAAAGCTTGCTTATCTCCATTACTTCCTACAAATGCAAACTTCAAAAAAGGGGCCAAACCTTTTGAAAAGTATTCTTTTCCTTGTGCCACAAAAAAAACAGCCTCGATCATTTCCTTTTTGTTACATTCTTTTAATAGGAATCCATGAACATCTTTCTGCAGTGACTTTGTAAGATACCCTTTGGGATTAAGACCTGTGAGCATAATAATCTTTACTTTCGGGTTTATAGATTTTATATCGTCTATTAAATTGATTCCTGAGCAGTCCGGCAAGCTAATATCAAGCAATATAATATCAGGTGTTTTTGATCTTAAGAGGGTTAGGCATTGATTTCCATCGTTTGCGATTCCCACTATCTCCAGATTCGTTTCCGACGAGAGTAAAGAAACAGTGCCTTCCGCAAAAAGGGTATGGTCATCAACTACTAATACTTTTATATTTTCTGATTTTTCATTACCCATAGACATTTTTTATCTCCTTATCTCGGAATAGAAGCTTTCAGGATAGTTCCTTGATGAATTATGGAATTGATCTGAAGCTCACCACCAATGACTTGGAACCTTTCTTTCATACCAATCAAACCAAAATGTTCACTTGATATTGGCCATTCATCTATCTTGCGAATATCAAACCCATTGCCAAAATCTCTAATGCTCAATTCAATCTCAGAATCGCTGAGCTTGATGTAAATGTTTGTCTTGCTCGAACCTGAGTGTTTTACGGCATTCGTTATCCCTTCCTGTATAAAGCGGTAAGCGGCTAATTCTACTTCTTCCTTCAGTCGTACTCCTTCACTAATACCTACTGTTTCTAGAGAAATAAGCACCGACTCATTTTCCATTTTCTCTTCGCACAAAATTTGGATGGCATTCAGCAATCCTAAATCGTTTAAGGATGGTGGACGTAAATCACTGCATATTGAACGTAGTTCAAAGTTCAAGTTTTTAACTACTTCTCGCATATGAGCAATTGCTTTGATAGGTTTGTCACACTTTGCGCTTGGGCATTCCTCGGCAATATCGTCCAGCCACCGGTTTAGGTCTAAGGCTAACTGCAACGCGCCATCGTGAAGATCACGAGCCAATGATTTCCTCTCTTGCTCAATACTTTTAAACAAAGAACCAGTTATTCCATGAAGCCTCTGATTTCTTCGTTGTAAGTCAAGAGATCTTTGGGCCAAATCAATAATTTCTTTCGATAAGTCCTTGATAACAAACGTAGTCATTAGGCGTTGAGCCAATTGACTCGAAATCAACGTAACTAATGGAAGTTCATTATATTCAAATTTGACGCGGGAATTACGGTGGCCTAAAAATATTCCACAAGTAAAATTATTAGAAACTAAGGGAATATATAGTTCGACTGAAGAATCATCAGGAAATCTTTTTACTTCTAAATTAATCCTTTGATCAGCTTGAAAATACTCCTCCAGTTCGATTTGTTCACTTGGTTTTTCCAAGAATATTCCTACAGCTTTCTTATGGTACCCTCCTTTGTCATCTTCTACAACAATTAAAGCCCCCTCGATCATTAGACTCTTCACCACTTCTTCTAATAGCCGGTCTTCTTCATTAATAGAAATTAGTCTTTCGTTCAGCTTGAGTACACTTCTTTTAATACCTCGATTTCCTTCCAAAGGTGCGAATTTTTCAATTTGCTTACTGATCGCAACTCTAATAAAGCTAGAACAAATAATGAACGACATTGTTAAAGTTAGTGTGGCAAGATACACTTCCAGATTTAAGGTAGTTACTAATTTCGAAGTAAGGAGAATATACGAGACAACAATGCTAACTATTACTCCCGTAACAAAAAATGAAATTATTAAACCTAAGAGCCGACGACTATCTGGTAAATACTTATGGACGATGACATAGTACAAAGTTGCAGGAACAGCAGAAATAAATAAATAACTAACCTTTGTGTTCACAATTGGTTGAAATTCAAATATGACAGGTACCGCCGTTAATAGAAAATACGGCAAGAACCCTATCGCCAGGCCCAAAAGTAAAATATTTACTTGGTTTTTTTCCGGTTTATCGTTTGGCAACTTAAATAACGTAGCCAGATTCCAAAGAACTAATAAAACGCCTATAATCAAATTTGACAACACTAGTCTTTTTAATGGACTATCAAAATGTATTAAACTGACAGATTGCAAAATGGTTAGAATAAATATTAATATCAACACCGAGGCAAACACAAGCCGTCCAAACTTATTTATTTGATTTCTATTTTCGCTTGGAAAAAATGAAAATAATTGAATAAGAAACAAAGGTACTGACGACAAGGTTATGTATTCTAATTCCCTGGCAAAGATCAAATCACGACTTGAAGCTGGAGCTATGACGATTGCCAAACCAATAAACAAGTTTAACCAAAATAAAGCACGCGCTTGATCCAAAAAGGGCCGCATATACCATGTAATAAATCCTATAATCCAAAAAACAACCCCCAAGATTATCATAGGCATTTCACTTAATAATTTCAGAAGAACTGTACTTTTAGGTATTTCGATAATGCTATCTGTTGATTGGTCTACCCTTTTGTATTGTATAGAAGATGCCCCTTCCGCCTGACTCCATTTTTGAACAAAGCGGTACTCCCCTGTATCTTGATTGTTAATTCTTAATATCTGGTCCCCGACTCGTATCCCTAATTTGTACCCTTCACCATGAGGATCACTTAAAGTCACAATCCATCTTCCGTTTACGGTCATAAGATCAAGCCCTACATAAGCTTGATTACTAATAGCTATAGTATATAAGAGTGATAACAAAACAAAGGCGGCACTCGCAATGTAATATGCTTGCCGCCTAAACACCTTCTTCAACAAGTTTAATCATCTTCTCTTTGCGTTTTTTCGGAACGGGCATTGCCTGAATTATTTCCATTGACTTTTCCTTAGATAGTTCATACATCACTCTGCAGTAATGTACAGCCCCTTCACCTATGGCCAGTTGTTTTAAGCATCTTTGTTCTTCCTTCCCGAACATTTCCGACCCGTTGCCTTTCATTTGAGATAATTCTTTGAACTTTTCGGCTTTTTTACCGTTAAGAATATTCAAAAGGTAGACATAGGGCAGGGTTTTTTTATTATTAACAAAATCCTTTTTCTTTTCGAAGTTTAGAAAGTCATTTAAATCATTTCTGATTTGGCTCATGATACCCAGGTTTGTCCCAAACTGTTCTAATTGAAGCACCAACGATTCGGACGCACCACCTAAGGTTGCTCCGATTTTACAGGCACAGGCCGTTAAACTTCCTGACTTTCGCTTGATCAGCTCAAAATACTGATCAATCGAAATTTGCTCACGAGTGTCAAATAGAACTTCTTGGAATTGACCATCACTGGCCGTTATCCACATATGGCTCAGCATTTGGCTAACTTCCCTGTAAAGTTTGCTATCTCTACCATCAGGTAACATCGCAACAGCCTTACTGCTCAAATTACTTAAACAGATAGCAAGGTTTAGAGCGTTAGCGGTGGCGATTTGACGCCAAGGTAGATCATCATTATCCTGATCTTGAATATCATCAAAAATATCGGCCGCCAGGGCAGATAATTCCATGGCAATTGCTCCTGGCAACGCGACTTCTGACCCTCCGCTAACACACTCACAATTCATTAACGTTAAGTGGGCCCATTTATATAGTTCTCCGTCATTGCAGTCGGCGTTCAACGAGGAATTAATCATTTGTAACATTTCCGGACTAAGTTTGGCCCTTGTTAGAATTTCAGTAATTTTAGCAGAAATAACTTGATCCATCTGAAAGTTAACCACTTTTTATGCCCATAAACCTAGTGGTAAAGTTCCAAGAGTCACAACATCCCCAGATATCTCATATTCAGAAAAAACCCTTTGGATGATAGTAATTTCATTAGTCTTTAGTTCTGCCGAAGGTATCCCGTGTTCTCGCGAGAACATACTTTTAGGATTCTTGACTAAATCATGGACCAATTCTGCAATACTTTGATTGCTCATTTTTTAACACCCTTTCTTAATTGGAAATTTCTTCAGAATTGTATTTATGGCAATTTATAGAAGGTTTCTTCCTAATGTTCACGGATTCAATTCAACTTGCTAAAAAGCCACAAAAGCTATAAATATAGCACGTTCTTCCCCCCCTAAAAAAGGCAGTAAATATCTTCTATTTGCTCTTTTATTAATTCCTTTCAATTGTTTTCTTTTCCTGCTGTGAAACTTAGCTTATCCTGTCGCATGAGAACAAATTAGTGTTTCATTTGGATTATTGATAAGTTGGTGTCAGGGAAGGCTCCGAAAAACTCATGTTTTTCTAGTTTTTATGCCTCCAAACCCGCATTATTACTAGACTGATTTCGAGGAGATGGTACTTTTTCGGAGGTTTCTCAGGCACCAGGCACCACTCCTGCAGACCGGCCTCTATCCGAACAACGACAGCGTCCGCTGCGATTTCCCAGCCTGAAGTTTCCGAAGCTTCGGGGATGTGCTCATGTTCTCTGTCCATCATATATAAATGAAACCCCAGCCTGGGCCCGGCCCAGTAATAAGCCTGGATAAAAT
>LADV01000247.1 GCA_000961805.1 Peptococcaceae bacterium BRH_c23
GTTTTCTGTCCCCGTTTCACCAATGCAGGTACGATGTAAACATCTTTAATCCTGAGTACTGCTGCAAGATACCTTCCGAATGAGCGAATAATGGAAGATTTTCTGATCGCAGTTGAATTCTTTTCAAATGGACCAATGGCAAGAAAACTGAGGACGGTATCCTGCTTTAAACAGATTGATGGTTCTGGATGGTTCATGCAGTGTCTGTCAAACAATGACATTACGGGTAGAAAAGATTCCGCAACACAGCCGCCTACATTTGCCTTATATTCAACAAACGAAATAATGCTTTCTGCTAAATAACTTATGAAACAGGTGCGGTCGCAGATGTAAGGCTTACTCATAGTGGGGCACTTCCAATCCACACAGGCGCAGATGGTTAACGTCAACTTTGGAATATATTCTGGTAGTATCTACGCAGGCATGCCCCAGGGTTTGCGAAATCGCCAGGATGCTGGTATCAATAGAAAGCATGTTTGAGGCCAGCGAATGCCTCAGGCAGTGGCTGCCATGTTTCCTCCCATTAATGTTGATGCCTGAGTTTGTGAATGCCATAAAAATCATCGTTGATATCGTTACCGCTGATAGTTCAAAACCATCACTTTTCAGGAAGACATTTTCACTCTTACCTCCAGGTCTTTCGTCCAGTTGGTAATCTGCCAACGCGTTGCCCGTATGGCGGGTAAGCTTATGGATCAGCAGCTGCTTTGTTTTAGATTGGACAATGCGGATGGTTTCATTTTCCCAGTCTATATCCGACAACTTCATTTTCATGATGTCACGGGCTGTTGTGGGAACCCATACCCATATTCAAACTGCGGATGCTCGTCTGCTTCATCAAGGAACCGCCTATATTACGGATGTTGGGATGACCGGGCCAAGGGATTCTGTCTTGGGCGTAAAGAAGGAGATTATAATTAATCGCTTCTTAACCCAACTACCCGCGAAGTTTGAGTTAGCCAGCGGCCCTATTCAGATCAATGCCGTGGTCATAGATATTGATGAGGAAACTGGAAAAGCGCGCCAGATTGAGGCAATCCAACGGATAGCAGAGGCTTGAATCGGGGCAAGAAGCTCGATTGGCAATCTTGAACCAGGGCTTACAATACACGATTCCTAGATACATAATCTTGTTTGATTTTCCCGTTGCTTTACTCTTTGACAAAATTCTGAAAATTCTTCTTTATAATAGAGGATTTTGTCTGACTGTTCTCGAATACATATATTCTAAGTTGTGGTAATACTTGTAAATGAATTCGAGCAGGAGGATGTATCTATGGAAGTATTAAAAGTCTCAGCTAAATCTAGCCCGAATGCTGTTGCAGGAGCACTTGCAGGGGTTCTGCGTGAGAGGGGGGGCGCAGAGTTGCAAGCCATAGGAGCAGGAGCACTCAACCAAGCTGTAAAAGCGGTAGCCATTGCTCGGGGTTTTGTGGCTCCAAGTGGAGTCGATCTTGTCTGTATTCCGGCATTCACTGATGTATTGATTGACGGAGAAGAAAGAACTGCTATTAAGTTAATTGTTCAGCCGCGCTAAACGAAGATTGCGAGACATTCGTGGATTCACCTGTTTGCTTTATTCATAAGCAGACAGGTGTTTATTTCGTTATGATAGATATATAAGGAGGGTCAATAGTTATGGATAATATCTTTATAGTAGATGGGCACTGTGATAGTTTAATTCACTATGTTGAGGGAGAAAGAACGTTGCATGATCCCTTAGAAGGAGGGCACTGGGATACACAAAGAGCGAAGCAGGCAGGAATCTCTCTGCAGTTTTTTGCGGCCTATATTGGGGAGACATATAAACCTACAATGTCAACCTGGCGGGGGTTGCAACTGATAGAAGGTGCCCATCGATTTATTGTGGATCATCCGGAAGAGGTTTTTCTGGTGTTGGGAAAACAAGACCTTCAGAAAGTTCCGGATCCGACTCGAATTGGAATCCTGCTGAGTGTTGAGGGCGGGGAGATTCTAGGACAGAACCTTTTTATGCTGGATATTATCCATAAGTTAGGAGTTAGAGCGTTAGGTCTGACTTGGAATCAGCGCAATGCTCTGGCTGATGGAATCGGCGAAATTAATACGCAGAGTAGATTGACAAATTTAGGGCAAGAGGTTGTTTTACACATGAATAAGCTGGGCATGCTGATTGATGTGTCTCATCTTAATGAGGCAGGATTTTGGCATGTTCTAGAGCTTTCTAAGGCTCCTATTGCAGCGACACACTCCTGTGCCCAGGCTTTGTGTTCAAATTCACGTAATCTTACGGATCAACAACTTCGTGCTTTGGCAGAGCATAAAGGAGTAGTAGGGGTGAATTTTTATCCGTCTTTTTTAAAAGAGACAGGTCAAGCAAGGCGAGAAGATGTCGTTCGTCATATTTGTCATATTGCTGAGGTAGCAGGAGTGGAGACGGTTGGATTAGGCTCAGATTTTGATGGAATAAGTGAAGCGCCAGCAGGACTTGAACATGTAGGGGATTACTCCAAGTTGTTGGATGATTTGATAAGAGTCGGGTTCTCGACTCGGGAAATAGAGCAAATTTCGGGTCGGAATTTTATGCGATTATTGTCGGACGTGTTAAAATAAGTGGAAATAGAGAATCTAGAAATGGGGTTGAGTCGTGGTTTCAACATTTACCCTATACGAAGCAGATTTACATTGCCACACAACAGCGTCCGACGGATTACTGACACCGACAGAACTAGTCCGTTTAGTTGCGGAGTTGGGCTTAAAAGCCGTTGCAATAACAGATCATGATACTATCCAGGGCTGGGAAGAGGCAGTGGATGCTGGTTTAAACTATCAGATACAAGTACTTAGAGGGATTGAGCTCAATACAAATTGGCGTGGCAAAGAGGTTCATATCCTCGGATACGAATTAGATGGTTCATCAAACTATTTAAATCAGAAACTAAAGGGTTTGGGTGAAGCTCGTGTACATCGTATGCTGGAAATTCTAGCTCGTTTGGCAACTCTGGGTATTGTGATTAGTGAAGATGAGGTTCGACAGTTTGCCCAAGGAGAGTCAATCGGACGTCCACATATAGCCCAGGTACTTTTAAAGCATGGATTCATACGGTCCATTAAAGAAGGGTTTGAGCGTTACATCGGAATGGGGGCACCGGCCTACGTTCCACGCTATAAACTTACCCCAGAAGAAGGGATCGAATTAGTACGCAAAGCTCAAGGGGTTGCCGTTCTTGCTCACCCTGGCATTCAACAACTGGAAGAAGGTATCCCTGACTGGATCCAAGTAGGGCTCCAAGGGATCGAAGTTTGGCATTCTGAACACAAACTGGAGGATGTCAAAAGATACGGCACCCTTGCTGAGCACTATGATTTACTCACTACGGGAGGGTCAGACTTTCATGGCGAAGCACAGAAACCTGGAGTCCAGGTCGGTCGTTGGGGTGTTTCTCTCGATGTCGTCGAGCAGATTCTCAGTCGCGCAAAGCAAAATCGTTGGAACTTAGACAGAGAGTGCTGAGCTTTTGTTTAGAAAGGGTTAAAATGCATTTTCCCGGCATAAACTATAACTATAGATAGTGCCGGGGGGGCGTAATGTATTGGATTCTAAGGACGAAGTCAAGTTACTGAGGGCTCGTATCGGGGAACTGGAGCAGCGTGTAGAACATTTAAGAGTAAGCCGAAGGGTACTAATGAACTTGTTGGAAAAGGTTGAACGGGAAAAGGTGGCTTTGGTTCATCATCTTGAAAAGGAAAATGTGCGCTTACAACGTGATAATAAACGATTTGCGAAATGGATTTTCTCAAAAAACAAAGAAATTGTTGAACTGCAAGAAAAAGATAACGTAGATACATCATTATAAAAAAAGCATGAGTCGATTAACAATGACTCATGCTTTTTATTTAATTTTTATTGTCCGCTTGTTTTAAAAGAATGCCTAATTTGGTTTTAGGATTGTGATGTTCACGAATTAATTGGCAAATCACAGGGTTTAACCCTGCATCTTCAGCTAGATAACCGCCCCAAAGGGCGTGCCTTGTTTCGACCTTTAAGGGGTATGCGAAAATGGAGTGACCGCTTTCTAGGCGTGACCTTAGGGACTTGGGTATTTTCTGGATAAGGACAATAAATACCCGCTGCCAGAGACGGATGGAAAGAACGGATTTTCCGCAGTCATGGAGGAGTGCGGCGATGACAAGGTTTTTAAAGTCGTCCATGGATAGAGGATGTTTTGCTTTCAAGATACTTTTGGTAACATCTATCGCATGCCGTTGTTCGGGCAGTGATTGCTGAAGAAAGAGTACAGAGGCAGCAGGAGATAAGTGTTTCAAGGCCCATTCGATGTCCTTGGGATCAAGATTGGGAAAAAGTGCATGAGCGAATTGAAGTACCCGGTAGATCATGTCATGATTCCTCCATTCTCCTTGCTCATCATAGGTCACAGAATCCTGTTTTGCAAGCTATAGGGAATAGTTTGCTGGGATAAGGGAAATCTATCGTTTGAAAGGTATTACTTTTACCTTCACTCCGTTGATTAAGAGGTTATAATTATATGTTCTTTTTTTGATATATCTGATATACTAATTAGAAAACTATTTGAAGGGAGCTAATCATGCAGTCCAATCGTATAATCAATAATGCAGCACTAACGTTTGATGATGTTCTCATTGTTCCGGCCAAATCTGAGGTTTTACCTCGAGATGTCGATGTCAGCACTTACTTAACCAAAAAAATCAAATTAAGTATCCCGCTTATGAGTGCTGGAATGGACACTGTTACAAATTCTCGGATGGCGATCTCCGTTGCGAGAGAAGGCGGAATTGGGATTATTCATAAAAATATGAGCATTGAGCAGCAAGCCTTAGAAGTGGATAAGGTTAAACGTTCTGAACATGGTGTTATCACAGATCCGATCTTTTTACATCCCAACGACAGTGTTATGGAAGCATTAAAACTGATGGAGCGTTATCGAATCTCAGGGGTTCCTATTACCGTCGATGGAAAACTGGTTGGAATCCTAACAAACCGGGATCTGCGCTTTGAGAAAGACTATAATCGTTTAATCTCTGAGGTGATGACTCAGACAAATTTGGTAACCGCTCCTGTCGGAACAACCTTGGATCATGCCCAAGAAATATTGGGGCAACATAAAATTGAAAAGTTACCCCTTGTGGATTCTGAGGGGATGCTCAAGGGACTAATTACGATTAAGGATATTGAAAAAGGGCGGCAGTATCCGAATTCTGCTAAGGATGAAAGTGGTCGTTTACGTGTAGGCGCAGCTATTGGAGTCACTGCAGATACATTGCAGCGTGCCGAGGCGTTAGTAAATGCTCGTGTCGATGTTATTGTACTTGATACAGCTCATGGTCACTCTAAAGGGGTCATCGAGATGGTGCGAGTCTTAAAAGAGCGCTTTCCGGAGACTCAGTTGATTGCGGGGAACGTTGCAACGGCTGATGCAACTCGAGAACTCATTGAAGCGGGTGCGGATGCTATCAAAGTTGGGATAGGACCGGGCTCGATTTGTACCACTCGTATAGTTGCAGGGATTGGCGTTCCTCAAATCACGGCTGTTATGGATTGTGCTGAAGAAGCGGAGAAATATGGTGTTCCTGTGATTGCGGACGGAGGAATTAAGTTCTCAGGGGACATCGTCAAAGCTTTGGCGGCCGGTGCTCGAACTGTCATGATCGGAAGTCTCTTTGCTGGTACGGAAGAGAGTCCTGGAGATCTGGAAATTTATCAGGGACGAAGTTATAAGGTATATCGTGGAATGGGATCAATCGGTGCGATGAAAGAAGGTAGCCGAGATCGTTATTTCCAAGAAAAAGATCAAAAACTTGTTCCAGAGGGTATTGAAGGACGCGTCCCCTTTAAAGGACCCGTTTCAGATACTATCTACCAAATGATCGGGGGATTGCGTGCTGGGATGGGGTATTGCGGCACAGCCAACATAGAGGCACTCAGAACACAAACCAACTTTATTCGTATAACAGCCGCGGGACTTCGTGAAAGTCATCCCCATGATGTAACGATTACCAAGGAATCCCCAAATTATAGTTAATAATAAAACAACGATAGTTAGTATCAAGCTTAAGACTCCCACTTCTATAAGCGGGGTGGTACTCCGGACTATGCTTCGGCGTTCAACTTTAGTTTACGAGTTCACTACCTTTGAATTTTGGGTTAACCATTGTATAGAGAAGCTCAGGGAGAGAGTGTGACTCTCTCCCTCTTTATTAAATAGCCTCTCGGAATTCAAGGGGTGGGAACGGCGGATATATGGAAAATGAGCTGGAAATTCGCGATAAACG
>LADV01000024.1 GCA_000961805.1 Peptococcaceae bacterium BRH_c23
ATTCACAACAACGGTCACAACCTCTTCACTCTTTTCGTGGGAGCGAAACGTACAACGAAAATTAAACTCATAAAAAATACATTCTTCCACCACGTGCATATTGACCTTTGGAGGACGACAGCGCCGAAACTCCAGTTTCGCTAGAATTTTTTGTTCAAAATTGCGGGGTAGTTCTGGTATATGCCCCGACCAATACCTCACTGTAAAATGACCGTAATTTTGCAGGACAGATTCCACCGTTTTATCTAAAAAAGGGCTGCCATGGGTGATAAGCAAACTCCCCTCAGTTTCCTCAGCCACCTCATAATCAAAAGCCAAGAGCAACTGTTCCTCCCTAAAATACCCCGTCAAATCGTCCGGGAGCAGAACCCCCAAGGTTGCATAGCTTTCTTGTTCGGTCAGTGCTCCAACTCGTTGCAAATAATCCAAAACAAACTTTTCCAAACTAGGTGTTTCCTCAAAACGCACGGTTTACTCCCCCTCTTCTGGAGCCAATTCACCCAAGAGACGGTCATCCAGTTCTTTAACCGCTAAGTAATGATCCCGCGCAACTACCAGTCGATCTCCCAGTTCTTCCATCTCTAACTTCAACGATTCATCGTTATCTGATCTAGCCCAAATGTCCATGATTAAATCTTCAAAGTCGCGTTTTTCCGTCAAATCTCCTAAGATCATATCCAATTCGCCGACGACCAACTGAAACATGTTGATCTTGGCATCAAGAATTTCTAAAATATGAGCTTCAATCGTATCCACTGCGGAGAAATTATAGATATGGACATCCCTTTCCTGACCTATGCGGTGGATACGTCCGATTCGTTGCTCTATGCGCATTGGATTCCATGGCAAGTCGTAATTAATGATGTTATTAGCAAACTGGAGATTGCGTCCTTCACTGCCTGTTTCTGTGGAAACCAAGATATCTACATCTCCCGCAAATAAGCGAACCTGTTCCTCTTTCTCTTGCCGGCGTAAACCACTGTGTAGTTCTGCCATGAGTAAACCATGCGTTCGCAGGGTTTGGACCAGATAATGTTGCGTTTCCGTAAAACTAGTGAAAATTATGACCTTGCCTTGGATCCTAGGCAACAGTTTGAGCAATGTTTCAACTTTGGCCCGTCGTGGTACGTTTCCTGCTTGTCGGGCAAGTACCGTTAAAACCCCTCGCAAACTTTCCGGGTAATCCTGATTAGCTGCCATCTTCTTGAGAGTAGGCAGTACGGCCTCGATACTACTACCCGCTTCCCTCTGTAATATTTTCAGCACAAAGGCATGGACTTCTGTCTGGTCCTTGTCCACTCCCACTCTATAAGACACTCGAACAAAAACTGTAAGACGCTGGTAAAACGCCTTTTCTTCCGGTGTGAGTTCTATCCGAATCATATCCGCACTCCGTCTACAGGCTATTGCACCAGTTTCACTACGTCGGTTGCGTACCATGACTTCCCTGATCAATTGTTTGAGAGTTTCCGTATTCTTAGGTTTTAAGGGATCCCCACGGGTGATATATTTACGTTTAAATGAAGCTGCAGTCTCCAGTTGACCTGGAAAAAGCAAAGTGATCAAATTAAATAACTCCTCTAAATCGTTTTCGACCGGTGTGGCGGTGAGGAGCAGAATATATTTTTTCTTAAGCTGACTTACCAACTGATAGGCTTGGGAACGCTGCTTTTTTAAATGATGCGCCTCATCAACGATCACGAGATCATAAGGGACTGCCAATATTTGCTCTTGCTTACTTCCCCTTTTAGCCGTGTCGATAGAAGCAATAATTCGAGGGAACGTTGCCCAAGGATTAGGATGTGCTTTAAACTCAGCACTGTCATAAACAATGAAATCGAGATTGAATTTACTGCGCATTTCCTCCTGCCACTGTTCGACGAGCGAGGGTGGCGACAAAACTAGAACCCGGCGCACTAAGCCCCGTAAAATATATTCCAGAGTGATGAGCCCAGCTTCCACTGTTTTACCCATGCCCACTTCATCACATAGCAAAGCCCGCCCCCGTAAATTCATCAAAACGTGGCGAACAGTCCTTAACTGGTAATCAAGAGGCTGAAGATGTCGAGCAGCCTGCAGAGACATCAACGTCTCAAAGCCAGGACTTACAGACAACTGCAAAGCCCGCTGGCGCAGATAAAAATCTGAAGTTCGTGAAAAATGCCCAGCTTTAACCCTTTCGAGAACCTGCGCATCTTCAGCAGTATGGAAAACAACGCTTAGCAACGTGTGTTCTGAAGGCGGTTTGAGAACTTTCACAGGTTGATGAATTATAGAAATATTCTCAGGCAAATCAGGCAAAATACTGGGTCGATCAGCCGGAATGCTGATCGGCTGGAGCGGTTTATTAACCTTAGCCGCTGAGGGGTCTTTGGTGAGGACCTTTTCTCTGTTCTTTCCCTTTAGGTCGCTTTTCATTGGGTCCTTTTTCATTGGGACCGTTGTTCTTTGTTTCCCCTCTTTTTCAACCTGGGTGTGTTGGGTCTGCATCTTTTCTCCAAAGGTATGGCTTTCAATCGTCTTTGGTTTTTCTTTTGCTCTTTCTAACGGCTCTTGTATTGGTTTATGTTCTGTTTTCCCCTGCGAACTGATGGGTTTCTGTGGTTCCTGCCCTGCAACCAAAAAATCGAAGGATAACTGATTCGTAGGCTGCTCTAGGTTATGTTCCAGGTTATGTTCAAGCATTTCCCTGATTGGAATAACCCTGAAATAATTTTCTCCCATATGAGACAACTCCAGTCGCAAATAACCCTGTGCTTCAAAAAAATCAACAAGATTTGCGCCTTTTAAAAAGGTAGCTTGTTTATTAACTTTAGCCGTTATCCAACTGCCTATTTCATCCAATAAGACGACAGTCTCTTTAGCAAACGGACTGAAAAGAACTTGTAGATCATTTGGAAGAGGCAAACTATTTAGAACTCTTAAGGTGGGGGGTATTTCAAAAACTACCTTGTTTATTAGATCTGTCATTTGTCCCTTCCGCTCTCCTTTATCTCATTCTTTCCTAAATTATTTTCGCTATAAGTCTACAATTTTCCTCCTGCCCGAGAAGAACAATCCTATCCTTTGGCTCCTCAAGGTGTCATTTGTTGTCGTTCCGCCGAATACCAGGGCAATGGCATATTTTTCTTATGAGTTCTGCTGTATGATGGTCCTTTGATGCTAAGAATCAATATCCCAAAGGGCTTCGCCATTTTCATTTAACCCATAAATTTGGTGATACTCCTTATTCCACGGCTGACGATAAAATGCTGTAAACCTGCGCTGGTTTACCTCAACTATTCTCAATGAGACCTTATCCCCTACCTGGTACTCGTAGACAAGGCTCGTAATCGCCGGATCCATTATTTCTAAAAGGTGATAAAATTGATTTCCTCCTACTCCTCTCACCTTATCTAACGTCTGCTCCCCCTGACCCACAGTAGATTGTTCCCACCAACCGAGATCGTGTTTAAAGCTGCGTGATTCGAATATTTTCGTTCCGTCGGCAAACCGCCTTTCATATACTTCAATCTTCTCCTTGCCGTCGGGTGTGACAAAACGCAAAAAGGCGCCGTTATCCGTGTTGGCGTCAATAGTGAAGTCCATAGTTAAATACATCTCTTCCTCGATAATGGATCGGGAACGGTAGTACAGCGTTCCTGTAGTTACTACGGCTATCAGTACGATAAGCATCAAGACAACCCGTTTGGAAATAAAATTGGTCAAACTCATCACCCCACCTTCAACTACTTCTCTTGATAATTCGTAGTGTTCTACTTACTTTGTAATGCATACCCCGTTTTCGCTGGGATTAAGGCTATACCAAAACACGATGCGCCCGTCAGTCAAAACCCCCAGAATATGGGTTTCTGTTGCTTTGACGGAAATGATTTTAGGCTCGATCTGTAATGTTTTCAGGTTCAGGCAGCAGTTGGAAGGGACTTTCATTGACTGTCTCCAGGTTTTCCTTGCCGTGCTCGGCCACATACTTCAACCCGTAAAACCTGGCCACATTGAGTGGCGCAATTTCCTGGGCGGAGTTAAATTCCCGGGTACTGCCTACGTTGGCAATTGAATCATAAAAATATTCCTGCCAGAGTTTTTCCAGTTCAAACGGATCGGTGATGTCACCGTTTTTCAGGTTTGCCTCCTGCTTAATGCTGTCAGGAGCCTGCACAGGGGAATTCTGAATACTGTTTTTGCATCCGACCACAAGGGCCAGCAACAGTAAAACCACGGCAAAAATAATAGCCTTTTTCATCTTCAAAAAAACCCAAGTATATATAAACTACTTGAAATTTCACCGGGGGAGTGGTTATGGTTATGGTCTTAAATTATCTTAGAACACTCAGTTTGGAGAATAAATTCTTAAATCTATTTCCCATGCTAGCAATTCATCGTTTGTTACAGGGCTTCAATGACCAGGCTAAAGATCTTCTCATCAATATTTTCGGACTGGTGTTAACCAACGCACTTGGTTGTGTGATGATAAACAAACCCCCTACTCAACTCAATATCGAACCCGTAGAAAGGGAATGTTTGCAAGGAAGATTTCAGAATCTATCTAAAATGGAACTAATAAACAGTTTTCACGAAGCCTTAAGACAACTTTGTAGAAAGCTTGAACTATCCGATAGTGTATTGCAAAATCACATGGCAGAAATTATTCCAGAGTTATCTATAAGGCTAATGAATGCTCTTGAAAATAACTGCCTGGATTCAATATTTATTAGCTTCAAAAACAATCAACAACAAACAACCATCTTTCAAGAGGGAAATAAACTTGAGGATGAACGATTCCGAAGCATCGTTGATGAAATCAGAGAATGTCGATATGTCTCAGATAAACTTGCAATCATCCAGAAAGAAATTCACAGCATTAGCGATTATATGGATATCCTCGAGAGCTATTGTATCTTTGATAATGAATTTACCATCAATCTTCGAGTCACTTGGAGATATGGAATTAGCACTTCTTATTAAAATGGTACCCACAGACAATATCATCGACTCTGATATCCATTTCACCGAGAACGAGAAGGAATGGCACGATAAGCTCAATAGCTTCTTTAATCAAATTGATTTAACCAGACAAAAGAGGATTCGAAAGCTCGTTGAAACTATAGTCTTCTAGATTGCCGACCTCCCGTAGCCATGTTTCAGCCCTATTTATTCTCCCTTGTATTAACAAATGCCCCAGAATATTTCTAGGGCATTTGTTTGCTTTCAAAACTATAGTCTTCCTATTAGATACAGTTACCATTGGGTATTGAATCCTGTAATGAACTCACCCTTGTTCGCGCAGCTTCCCTTGTGCTTACCCTTTTTCTTTCGCTTTTCCTTTTCGTGGTCCAGCCCCTTTATCTTGTCCTTTTCCTGGCCCATTTCCAGTGTCTTGATCATTTTTGTTACCCATAATTTAAAACCCTCCTTAGAATGAACTTATGACCTCTAAGTAGGATAACCAAAAATGAAAAAAGGATGTGCAATTACCAACACATCCCCTAAAAACAAGCGGATCATTTAATATGAATTTTGGTTTACCGATAAATCTCGTTTTTCGTATGGTAAATTGGGGGATACAGTTTCTTTAGTCTTTCTGCGGAACTTTTTCTTCAGATCATCCAGCAAGTCCCCAGTGGCTATTCCTTCGACATTTGTGGAAAGCTCAATCTGTATCAACCTATCATACTTATGGATTGTGGAATATGAAGTAGAAAGAACTTTCTTCGTAATATTGGCAAGCGGTATCTGTCGATCATTTGAGCCACTGACATAAATACCATCCAGATTATCTAAGCTCTTACGCTGATCGTCTTTCAATGATACCCTCACATTATACCTATCACCTGCCCACTCAAATTTACCGGCATCTATTCCGTCAAAAAGCGCCTGTATAGTCGCAGCCGCAAGTGCTGTATCAACACCTAAATCAGAAACCTTATCTCTATCAACCTCTAATTTTGTTTCCGTTTTGCCAGTTTTGAGATCTAGGGCTACATCTTTGGCATGAGGATCTTGACTTAGTATCTTTTTCGCTTTCAGCGCGAAAGCCTGCATTACCTCCGTGTCGTTTCCCAGGATAACAAAGGAGACATCCTTACCCTCGTTGGGTCCTAAGGAACTTGATTTAACAGCCAGTTCAACTCCGGAGATTCCTTTTAAGTCCTCCCTGATTTCTGAGGCAATCTGTTTCGACGACTTTTCTCGCTCTTGTTTCTCAGTTAATTTTACATAGAGTGATATTTTTTCAGGGCTGACCGTAGTATAAACATGAGTGACTTCAGGATATTCCACAATCGTTTTTTCAATTTGTTGGGCTTTTTCCCCTCCAGCCTGCAATGTCAAACCAGAGTCTGTACTCACGCTTATATTTATACCCCCTGCATCAGTGGATGGGATAAAACTGAAACCCAGCAAAGGAATCAACCGCATGCTGGCAGCAAAAATTACAATAGTAAAGATTAGGGTTATAAAACGGTGACGAAGAACAACCTTTAAAAATTCAGAATATTTGGTTCCCAGTAAATCAAATTTCTCATTAAACCAGTCTAAAAAATGACCCACAAAGGTTCTTTTCATCTTTCTCTCAGACTTTAATAATTTGGAAGACATCATAGGCACTAAGGTGAAGGATATAAACAGTGAAACCAGCATGCTAAAGGCTACGGTGAGTCCAAATTCAATAAAATATTTTCCGATAATCCCCGTAACCATGGCGATAGGCACAAAAACCGCAACCACTGCAAAGGTTGTTGCCATAACCGCTAAGCCAATCTCCGATGTAGCCTCCCGGGCTGCCTGCATGGGCGGCTTCCCCATATGTAAGTGCCGGATAATATTCTCGATTACCACGATGGCATCGTCAATCAATAAGCCGACCGACAGCGACAGGGCCATCAGTGACATGGTATTAAGAGAAAAATCCATGACCTTCATGGCAATGAAGGTTGTTACAATCGATGTTGGTAAGGAAATTCCACTGATCAAGGTAGTTTCCCATTCCCGTAAAAAAAGGAATACTATAATGACCGCCAGGATACACCCTTCAAGGATCGTTTTTACAACTTCGTTGACCGAATCACGTATAGACACAGAATTATCCGCGACAACATCTATCGCAATTCCTTGGGGGAGAACTCCCTTGATAATCTCTAATTGTTTTTTTACATTATCGGAGACAAGAACTGTATTAGAACCCGATTGTTTAACGATATCAACCCCTATGGCCTCTTTACAATTCCTTCCTGATCAGCTTCCAATGTTGCCTTATAGTATAGCCCTTCGCTTTGAGTTGCCTCTTGCGGACTGATTACTTGCACAGCTACCTTGTTACTTAGAACTGGTGCCACGCTTTCATTATCCTTGGCCACAAAGATTGATTGAAGTTCATTTCGATTAAAAAGTACAACTCCACCTATAAAAATAACGACTATAATTAGGACTGAGATCATTCTCTTTTTACTCATACCTTCACCCCTCATTAGACTGAACAAAAATCCAATCCTTACTTTGTTTTAGCTCCTATTCCGTTTAGTTTGATAAAGCAAACGCGAGTAGGTGTTTAAATACTCTTATTATAAAAGCTTTTCGTTACATTAACAATCTATTGCCAGAAAAATACAGCGCCAATTGGGACAGCCGGTGAATGATATGGAGCTAAAAGCATTATTTGAAGTCCATAAGGACGACGGTAATGATTGGGGAAAGTTAAAAAAATTGTATTTTGTCATGTTGCAAGAAGAATAGGCTTTTCCTCAAAAACATAATTACAAAGGCAATCCCACCTCATGTAAAAGAGGCGGGATTGCCTTTGTAGTGGTTATATTATTAATCCAATACACCACTAGTAATTTATGCTCTTATATTTCTTCTCTTTTACCAGAGGATTCGAACCACACTCAACCCGCTCTTTAACTCAAAAACAAAATGCGTAGGTGTGAGAACTTCTATCTTCTCAACCAACGCATTAAATATTTGTTCATTGTCCCTTATTTCCGCAAGACGATGAATTACGTTTTATTTCATTTTTTACGTAATCCCCCCAAGGACAGGATAACCAATCCGGCAAAAACCAGAATCATCCCGACTTGAGAAAGAAGAGATAATTTTTCTTTCAGCAGAAACAATCCCAATGCCGCTGCAGTAACCGGTTCCGCAAGGGATAAAGTAACTGCTTTGGGAAAGGGTATTTTGGCCAAACCATGCGAAAACAAAACATAAGCAAGGGCAGTGGCCACTAATCCCAAATGGAGGGCAACACCGGTACCTTGGATGGTTTTCAGCCACTCCAGGTTGTAAAAAAAGAGAAAAGGAGAAAGTAGCAATGCCCCAATAGAGAATACAATCCCGGTCACTGCTTCCAGAGGGTGAGACACCAGCAGTTCCTTGCTCGCGGCGGCATAAAGTGCATATGAGACGCCGGCCCCCAAGGCTAGGACGACGCCAATGGAGTTCAGTGCTAGTTTCTGACCGCCAGTAATCACCAGAATACACCCGATCACTGCAAGCAGGGTGGCTGCCGCCCACCTCAGCCCCGGGTTTTCCCGCCGCAAAGTCAGAGAAATTAGACCAGCGAACACCGGCGCGCTGCCGATGGTCACCACTGTTCCTACAGCCACCCCCGTTTTCAAAACTCCGGCAAAAAAGAAAAGCTGATAGGCAGCCATACACCCGGCTGCGAGGAATATGGTCCCCTTGAACCAGGGGGGATTTCCCGCCAAAGCCCCCCGCCGCCAGGCAAAAATCAGAAGAGCCGCTCCGCCTACCGCCAGGCGAACAGCTCCAATGGACAATGGCGATGCGCCGGGAGGGGCAAAAGATTGGACTGTGCCTGTCGTTCCCCAGAGCACCGCCGCTGCCAACACTAGGCTTGAGAAAAAAGTTTCATTATGCTTCATTATTTTCTCCTTTAGCTGATTTCAACAATTTTTAATAATAAAAGTAAAACAACCGATCAGCTTCCTTTTATATAATAATAAAGCAAAATGATAAAGTTTTTTTCACCGGGATTAGGATATTTTTTAGCTTATCTTCATATTGTTCCGCCTATATTCTGCTGGAGTAATACCTTCGATTTCTTTAAACACTCTATCTAGAGAAGACTGGTGGACATATCCGACTTCCCAAGCAATCTGCAAAATATTAAGACTTGTCCCAAGAAGCAGTTGTTTTGACTGCTGGAT
>LADV01000025.1 GCA_000961805.1 Peptococcaceae bacterium BRH_c23
AACTCTCCAAAAAAAGTTATTCAAACTTCTACTATTGAAGAAGATGATTCGCTCATGATTTATTTTGAAACTCCTTCGAGTTTCTCTCATTGGCTGTCCTTGTTGTTTAGTTTTCAAAGACCATGGACGGTCTGGGTGTCACCGGAGCCCGAAGACACTGTCTTCGCACGTATTAACCTTCTTGCAGGATGGCGGGAGGTGACCAAAGACCATGGATGGTGGTAAGGTGCCGTGATGACAGTATATTCAACGGCCGTTCAATCGTGCGCGTCTTTGTGGCGCTCAGTTATAATACCATTTTAGAACTATGCTGTCAACACATTATTTCATAAAATCTCAAATTTCTAGACTGCTTAGATTCCTATCCTTCTAAAGTGTGCTCAATCGTTTGAAATGCTGTTTTAAAGTTGTCATTATTGACAATCTGAGCAATTAAATCTCGCTTCTCTTGCTCTGTGTACTCGTAAAAGATGGGGTTTAAATCCCATACGTTTCCTGCAGGGTAGTATCTCAAATTTGCTCTGACCGTTTTTTCAGTATCCTCATTTTTAAAAACTAAAGTCAAAGCGTAATTGTTAAAATTATATTCATTATCGAATCCCGACCCGTTCACAGTTAAATCGGAAATTTCCATCTCTAAAATACCTCCACTCAAACTCACGTTCGTGTTATATTATGTTGCTTCAGATACTACTTTATTCAGGTATTTTTCTAAAGAACATGGTCAGTCCATTAATCCATTTAATTGCGACCCCACGAACGGAATTAGGTGAACTACTCTAAATAATACTGACCGCAAAGTCATCTAATATTACGGGAATCCATTGCGTTCCAAGTTTTGTCCGGGGCTCCACTTTCACGTTCTTTACAGCAATTTTTGTGACAGTTCCGCTAACTTGGATAATGTTTAATGAGTCATCCTCTTTGACTTGGGCGATCCCTACGATAAAACCTGTTACTACAGGGTCTACCTTGCTGATAGTAATCCCCTTTCCTGCGCGTCCCTGGGGTTTGAATTCGGTAAAGGAAGTCCTTTTTAAAAATCCGCGTTCAGTGATAGTTATAAGATCTCTTAACGAACTCTCTGCTTCAGAATCAGATAATAACAAGGCATCGACAATCCAATCTTCATCGCCTAAGGCTATTCCTTTAACACCCCGTGATTTTCGACCCATAGGATTAATTTCCGACTCTCCATAGCGGATCGCTTGTCCTTTGTGGGTTGCCAAAAATAAATCCCTTGGATCATGGCTAAGGAAGACTTTAACCACTGAGTCACCCTCCTTGAGCCCAATGGCTTCGGGAGAACGAGAGTTTACAAAATCACTAGCTGGACTGCGCATAACCTGTCCATCTTTGGTAACAAATACAAGGTGAACTCCGTCCGAAGTGTCTTTGATGGATAAAGTAGAAACAATTTTTTCGCCCTGTGGCAAAGGAAATAGATTGGTTAGTGGACCACCTTTATCTTTATAGCCGACATCAGGAACTGTTTTGGCATTAATACTGTAGAATTTTCCAGTTTGGCTGAAGAAATAAAGTGTATCCTTTTCTGAACAAGTTATCTTTTCAGCCAAACTATCTCCATCTTTGAAAACACAGATCAGGGCATTAGCTTTGTTTTTCTTGACTTGGAGTGTTGTCCTTTTTATATAGCCATTCTTTGTGAGCATAACTTCGATGAGATTGTCAGGTTCATCAAAAGAACTCAGATCAAATTGATTTCTCATTTCTTCGGGCAAAATGATGGTCCGTCGATCATCTCCATACTGATCGGAAATGTCTTTGAGTTCCTTTTTAATAATGCTGTAGACTTTATTCACATCCGAAAGAATACTTTCTAACTCAGCTATCAACTTTAAGACATCGGCATGCTCCTTTTTAATGCCCTCCAGTTCATAGTTCGTTAAATGTTGAAGTTTCATCTCTAAAATTGCTTGTGCTTGAATCTCAGACAGTTCAAAAGTAGTAATTAAGTTAGCCTTAGCTAAGGAAGGGGTCTTACTGGCCCGAATTATGGCAATCACATCGTCAAGATTATTGATTGCTATAACCAATCCTTCCAGAATGTGTGCTTTCAAACGTGCCTTCTCTAAATCGAATTCTGTGCGCTTGGTGACAACAATTCTTCTATGGGTGATAAATGCAGCATTAATCTCCTTTAGACCCAGAACCTTCGGAGTGCCTTCTGCTGTAATCACTAAGTTAATAATCCCAAACGTATCTTCCATCTGGGTAAACTTATATAAAAGGCGTAAAACGCTGAGAGGATCCGCTTCTTTGCGGCATTCAACCACAAGACGAATCCCTTCTCGATCAGATTCATCCCTAACTTCACTTATTCCCTCGATTTTACCTATGTCAGCAAGCGTTTCTATCTTGGCAGCGAGGGTTGACTTATTAACTTGATAAGGAATCTCAGTAATTACGATTAAGCTTTTACCATTTTTCCCTTGTTCAATGATCGCTTTGCCACGCATCGTGACTTTTCCACGCCCAGTTTTGTAGGCATTTACGATCCCCTCAGTGCCGATGATCACTCCACCGGTAGGGAAGTCTGGTCCACTCACCTTTTCTAAGAGCTCATCGACCGTTATCTGAGGATTATCGATTTGAAGGATCACACTGGCTACAACTTCCCTCAAATTATGGGGAGGCATATTAGACATCATACCTACAGCGATTCCTGAACCCCCATTAACCAGCAGATTGGGGAAAGGGCTAGGGAGAACGACAGGTTCTTTCAAGCGTTGATCATAGTTTGCTTTAAAAAGGACCGTATTTTTCTCGATGTCTTGGGTCATGAGCTGAGATAAATGCGTCATTCTCATTTCTGTGTAACGCATTGCCGCCGCATTGTCTCCATCAATTGAGCCAAAATTCCCTTGACCATCCACCATAGGATAGCGTGTGGACCAGGGTTGGGCCATACGTACTGCGGAATCGTAGATTGACGAGTCGCCATGGGGATGGTATTTTCCCATGCAGTCCCCTACCAGACGCGCAGACTTGCTATATGGTTTGTCCGTATGCATCCCAATTTCGTCCATCGAAAAAAGAATTCTACGATGAACTGGCTTTAGTCCATCCCTCACATCGGGAACAGCCCGTTGCAATATAACATGTTTGGAATAACCCAAGAACGATTCTGGTAAAACGTCTTCAAGGGGACGTTGGCTAATGTTGTCCTCTAATATACTCATTGGGTATTAACCCCTTCCAAAAATTCTACATATCATCGTCAGTAAACACAATATTCTCCATCAGAAAATCACGTCTTGGCTCGACTTGCTCACTCATGAGGATTCTCAGTTTCCGTTCTGCCTCCAGAAGATCATCGATCGTCACCTGAATCATGCGTCGATTGGCTGGATTCAAGGTTGTTTCCCAAAGTTGCTCCGGATTCATTTCCCCAAGCCCTTTATAACGTGAAATCTTGGCTGTCTTGCCCAATTCCTTGAGTTCTTTCTTAAGTTCGTTCTCATCAAAAGCGTAGCGGATTATCTTGCCCCGTTCTTTCTCAACTTTATATAACGGAGATTGAGCAATAAAAACTCGTCCGTTTAAAATTAGCGGTTTCATGTAGCGATAGAAAAATGTCAACAACAGACAGCGGATATGTGCTCCGTCAATGTCAGCATCTGTCATAATACAAACACGAGCATAATTACCCTTCTCTAAATCGAATTCTTTTCCGATACCAGAGCCTACTGCTGTGATAATGCTCCTAATCTCCTCATTTTCTAGAACTTTATCGATCTTGGCTCGGTAGGTGTTAATGACTTTTCCTCGCAATGGAAGGATCGCTTGGAACCGTCGGTCACGACCCATTTTAGCAGAACCTCCTGCACTATCCCCTTCGACAAGAAAGAGTTCATTACGAGATTTATCCTTCCCGCTACAGGCCGCGAGTTTACCGCTTAAGGCCTTAACTTCAGCATCACGAGCCTTCTTTTTCAGTTCCTTAGCTTTCTTAGCAGCTAATCTCAGTAGGCAAGTCGTCAAGGACCGGTTGATAACCTCTTTAGCAACAGCAGGGTTTTGGTCAAAGAATTGGCTTATCCCCTCATTAGTTAGCGACTGAACAATCCCTTCAACTTCCATATTAGAAAGTCTGGTTTTAGTCTGCCCCTCAAATTGAGGCTCTTTAATCTTGAGTGATAGTACACAAGTCAAGCCATCTTTAAGGTCGTCGCCAATTAGATTTTCATCTTTTTTGAAAAGATTATTCCGCCGTCCGTAAAGATTAAAAACTTTGGTCAAAGCCGTGCGAAATCCCGACTCATGAGTCCCACCCTCATCTGTAGGGATATTATTAACATAGGAATGCAGAGATTCGTCGTCTCCATCGTTGTACTTAATGGCACACTCCACAACGACATCATCTTTTTCCCCTTTGAAATAGATGGGCTTCTTATGCACTGGGGAAACACCCGATACTTTATTTAAGTGTTCAATAAAGCCAATGATGCCATTTTGAGCATAAAAGGTTTCCGATTTAGGCTCTCCGCGTAAATCTGTCAGAACGATAGTTAAGTCATTGTTGAGAAATGAAAGCTCCATCAAACGACTGCGCAGGGTATCATATTTGAAGACCGTTGTCTCTTTAAAAATAAGGGGGTCCGGTTTGAAAACGACCGATGTACCTGTTCCTGTCACCTTTTTCCCGATGGTATGTAAATCTGCTTTAAGCTGACCACCATTGATATACTCAACACGATAACGTTTTCCATTCCGTCTTATCTCGACGGTCAAGTAAACAGACAAGGCATTTACGACACTTGCCCCGACGCCATGCAATCCTCCGGATGTTTTATAGGTATTCCCATCAAACTTCCCCCCGGCATGTAACGTCTCAAAGGCTAAACGTACAGCCGAAACTTTTTTGACAGAATGTATGTCAACTGGAATTCCACGCCCATTGTCATCGATCTTCATGGATCCGTCTGGATTAATAGTGACCTCGATTCGATCACAAAATCCAGCTCCAGCCTCATCGATGGCGTTATCAATAATTTCATAAGCTAGGTGGTGCAGACCTCTACTCCCAGTGGAACCGATATACATTCCAGGTCGTTTGCGAACTGCCTCCAAACCTTCTAAGACCTGGATAGATTCTGCATTATACTGTGTTTCTGACAAGACTAGTTCACTTCCTTAATGATTCTCATTTACTAAGCCCTGGATAAGTAGTTTAAGCTTCAGATGAGTAAAACTCCACCCGAAGTCAGTTTTCCTTATCCGATGGTTATCAATAATAAGTACATTATCATCTGATTCACCTATTTGTCCAGAAAACTTACCTGAATAACTCTAATAAAATAATAATGAGAACGCTCAGTAACTGCTGTGCGTTCTCATGACTCTTCTTATTTAACGATCATGACCGGGCATTCTGCCTTGCTTAAAACACGTTGGCTAACACTACCCAGCAAGGAACCAGCGATCGGTCCATATCCGCGGTTACCCATAACCACCAGGTCTACCTCTCCATTCTTAATCTCTTCTAGAATAGCAACCGCTGGATGTCCTGGAATTAACTTCTTTTCGATAGGTACTTTCCCAGGGTCAATTTTGGTCAAAGTTACCGTCAAAGCCTCTCCCCCATAAATACTAATTTCTTCTTGAGGGACACTTATTCCACTAGAGAGTGTATATCCTAAAGCCTCCGGTGTGAAAACAACATGCAGAAGGACGATACGGGAAGCAAACTTCTTGGCAATCTTTAAAGCAACCATCAACGCACGCTGTGCTGTCTCAGAAGCATCCGTCGGGACCAAAATAGTCTTAAACATTTTTATCGCCCCCTTTCTTTGTCCTTGATAATTAATAAACTTCTTTCTTGGCCCCAAAGTTTCAAACTCAATTCTTCGTTTCTTTTTTATAATCTCGAACCTCGAATTAAAGCCAATACCTTGGGTAGTGTCTATTAGGTGATAGGTTATTTGTAAGGACTCCGACCACGACTAAGATGACCATTCCACCTGCTATAGTCACTATATAATCAAGCTGGGCTTTCCCTAAAACGGCAAATAATGCGGTTGCTCCCCCTGGTGGATGTGTTGTCTTTGTTAGAAGCATGATCAGCAAAGCGAGTGCCGTGCCTAAGGCAGGCGTCCACCAGGTTAGACCAAACATCATAAACGTTGTAACACCCGCCGCTGCCGAAAATATTTGGCCGAATACCACATTACGAGGCTGTGAGAGAGGAGCATCAGGAACCCCGTAAATTAGAACCGCAGATGCGCCAAACGATGCCACAATCATCAGATCAAACGTGTTATATAAAAACGTAATAGCCCATATGCCAAAAAGAGTACCTAATAAAGAAAGGATCACATCTAACGGTGGAGGGGAAATAAGGGGAGTAGTTCTCTTGTTACCCTTCATTTTAGTTAGATAGCTAATCAGAAACGACCGTACCTGCACATTAACTCACTCCCAGTCCGAATTTCAATAATTTTAATTATATCTTATTTTGGCTGAGAATTCGTAATCAATGTCACACTTTTTCCAGTAATCATCCACTGTTCAAAGAGGAGACAAGCATGCATAATGGAATTATCCATAACACTCTGATTGGAGGAAGGCTATGAGAAAGCTTCTACTGCTTCCACTGCTTCTGCTCCCTTTTATGTTTCTTCTTACTGTCAATGTATCTGGATCCAAAGCTGCTTTCTCTCTAAATCAAGTTCGAAGTTTACCGACTCTCGGCAAATCTTATGTATCTCCCATCAACTCTTCTCTAAGGTCACAAACAGATGAGTCGCAAGAGATTACACCAGATTTGCGTTTTGGGGTAATTAGCGACACTCACGTAAAAAGTACTGACCCCGTAACCCAAAACAAATTTCAACAGATGCTCATTGATATGGAAAAGCTGAAGGTCCCAAATTTAGTAATCAACGGTGATTTAGGTGATGGGCTGCCGCAAGACTACGATACTTTAGAAAAACTTATTAAGCGAAAGAATAATCGTCCAGCGCTTTATTACACGATTGGAAACCACGAATTTTACAAAGCTTACCATAACCCCATCACAAATGCCTGGAGTCCTGAAACCTTCCCTAACGGTGAAACA
The DNA here is from genome assembly GCA_000961805.1 of Peptococcaceae bacterium BRH_c23. The sequence goes on from LADV01000025.1 coordinate 7,082, forward strand.
AACGAAGCCGCACTCGGTCGGTTTCTCGATTTTACAAAGCGTAGTAAAGTTTATTATGACGAATATTTAAATAGCTATCATTTTATTTTTCTTGGCTCAGAGAAATCGGCAATGACTGATCCTGCCTATGGCGATAGAGCTTATCTATCAGAAGAGCAGTTGGGTTGGCTGGAGTCAAAGCTCAGGGAAAATCATACACCTGGTAAACCCATTTTCGTATTTCTCCATCAACCACTGCTTCGGCTGGGTTCTACCTTAAGTAAGCCAGACTTTGTTATCCAGGCTGATCGTCTACGAGAAATCCTGAATCACTTTCCAGAGGTAATTTTCTTCTCCGGCCATATTCACCGTCAATTGAAGCTTTCAACGACAATCCTCAAACAAGAGTTTACCATGGTAAACAGTTCCTCTGTCGCTCTTCCACGCGATGCCAACGGACAAGCCCTCCCTAACCAAAGTGAAGGTCTAGTCGTCGAAGTCGTAAGAAACAAAGTGATTATCAAAGGGCGAGACTTCCTGACTAAAAACTGGATTCAAGTTTCTCTGTAGGGGTTATTAAAGAGTCTACTATTGTATATATAATTGAATATTAAATACAAAGGTATATAAATAATAAATGAATACCAAAATTCCCAATTTTTCAGATCATACAGAGCTATCCAATTAGCAAATGGTTCACAGACAAAAGCACACAAAAAGGCAAATCCTACTGCTTTAATAATAGGATTAACTTTAGGTTTAAACTGTAATAAAAGCATTACCACAACAGGAAATAACGAATAATTCCAAGGGAAAAACGAATAAAAGCAAGGAAATGGTTTCCAATCATAATGCCATAAACCATAAGATATTCCAATATTATCAAAAGTACTGGTTGCTATAGCAACCGACAATCCTATAAACAGTAATCTTACAGTATCTTTTCTATTACGAATTTTAACCCATACAATCCAAGGCAAAACGATTAAAATAATTTCTAACCACCATCTCCAAGTAAAGACTATCTGGGTAGCCCATATATAAAACAGTTTATTGTTTGCAATTGTAATCATATTATAAACTTCATCTAACATTTTAATATCATTCATATATAATCCCTTCACATTCACCGAGCCCAATAAGATGACAAATTATAACCATAATATTTGCCTCCTCTTAATAAGTCTTGTCAATATCTTTTCAAGAATCGAGTACAAATCCTTTTTTTACTTCCCCTAAATTGAGACCTGTTCTAATTATGAACAGTATTTTATAATTTATCCATATAAGACTCCCACTTCTACAAGTGGAAGTGGGACCCCCGGCTCCGTTTCGTTGACGATAGTCTCCAGTGGAGAGTATCGCCGAAAGCGCACCGCCCTTAACGAATACTATAGCGCTGAGGATTGGTTTCGCCGAGCCGCCTTCCCCAATAGGAACACTTGGCGGCGAAGGAGGTAGAGTCCGTCCTACGGCGTGAAGTATTCGTCAGTGGCTCTGCGCCTTCGGCATAAGTCTCCACTGGAGACTTATGCCGAAGACTCAATGTTCAACTTTAGTTGAACGAGTTCACTATAGTCGTCTTCTTACTTTTCCTTAGCCTGTGTCAAGTCTTACATAAAAAATAAATGACCTCCCGCAACATTTCCGATAATTGCAGATGGTCAGCTATGCATAAAGCGATCTTCTTTTACTATTGATAGAATAGTCGTAGTTATTACCAAAGTTTTATATTGTGCTGTGCATTGCCCATCAGCCCACCTGCACAGACGGGAGAGTAAAAAATAGGTTCGCAGTTCCGGCTCAATTTAAATCATCAAGTATTCTTTGTAGTAGCGTAGGCGATATCCTAAAATCGACGTTCATTAGCTCTGTTATATCGGATTTAAAATCTTTGATTATACAGTTTCCTCATATACAGCATAAGGAATGTATATCTTATTGAATATCTGGGTTAGTACATCCAGCCTGCCTATCTTACTCAGAAATATCAGCGGGCTGGAATTTGATACAATATTTATACACTGGGCCTCTCGCTTTCGTGGTTGGACATGAATTTCAGGTCATCTTCATACATTTCCTCTGTATATTCAACAGCAGGAATATTCAAATGGTTAAGGATATTGATAAATTCTGATAAAGACTTGCCTGCAAGTTGGGCTGCCTTTCCAAGACTTATATCTTTGGATACGAAGAGACCTATGGAAAGGTTGAGTTTTAGTTTATCCTCAAGGGTTTTGCCCTCTATATGCATTGCGTTTATCTCCAATAACACATCCTCAGGCAGATACATGTTGACCGCTATCTGATTCATAATTTTTCACCATCCTTTTAACTTTTATTAATCATACCATAATTTGCATCATTTTTATTGTAAATAATTCAATTCTATGGCTGCTCATTGCGATGGTTCAAGTCACTGATTATTTCCATTATAACACAATTCAAACTGGAACAAGTATGAAAAATGGCTGAACAATTTTAGTCTCTGTCAAGATAGGGCAAAAAATTATTGCTGATCATTCTCTCAATTCAAGTTTCTTTCAATTTATACAGCCACTTTAGGACTGTTCTCCAAGAATTGCGGTCGGCATGCCATTCCCCTGTTTCCATATCAATCTGACGGATGCCTACCTGCTTGACACTCATTCTCACACTTCCAAAGCCAAGTGGTTTGGCCCTTAATCTTCGGTAGAAAGAGTCCCTAAACGGACCCTTACTTCTTCTATAAATTCCTTATAACTTAAATACAGACATACCTCTTCTCCTTCTCTTTTCTACCCCCACAATTCCTGATACCCTTCTTTATATTCTTCAAATTCATCCCTGTAATATTTCTTAAGACGCTTAAAAATTTCAAATATAACAGGGCAGACCGCGCAGTTTTCAACAAGGCTAATAAGCCGTGACCCAATCTCATCTTTGTGAGTAAATGGGTATTCTCTACAGTTTTCAGGCCTGTAGTCATATATTGAGCAACCGTTTTCTGTTAAAAACGGGCAGGGTTTTTTATTAATCCTAAAGCTCTCATCCGTTTTAATAAGGTATCTATCTGTAAATGCGGCGTCTGTCATTCTCAATCTTTCCGAAATCACTTTTATTTCATTTTCTTCAACTAGCGGAACAATGTCTTTGCAGCAATTGGAACATGCAACGCAGTCAAAACCTTCAAACAACTCTTTGTGAAGGTCATTCACAAGCTTGTCCACTTCTTCAGGCTCCTGCTCTTTTAGAAACGACCGCAATATCCAGTTTTCATCCTCTACTTTATTAAATGCTTTTTTCAGCTTATCCGGTGTTAACATAAATTTAACC
>LADV01000335.1 GCA_000961805.1 Peptococcaceae bacterium BRH_c23
CTAGCAGATCTTTATTTTTTTCGTCTCCAAAGATTAGCTTGAACACGAAGTCTACTTTTGGTGACATTAGAAATCTATCGTCAGTTGGTGTTTGTTTGGTTTTACTCTTCTTGCTCCCAGCCATATTAACTTCATCCTCTCTCCTCTCTCCAGTTATATAGATATCATTTTAGCAAATCCACCGTAGTTTCACACACTCACCAGCAGACAACCCTTATTATTATCAAAACTAAACCTAACTGCACTATGGCTCCATTATACAACAACGCACATATTAGTTCCATAAAAAGGAATGGTTTGTGCTAGACATTTCTTATTTTTTTATATGTCTCAGTTACCAAGAGGTTCAGAGTTTTGACGAATGTAACTCAACAATATTAAGTAACATAGTCGCCCCCTAAAGGGATTCGACAAATTGCGGGAAGTGCGGGAAGTACCAGTCCCCGACCGAGCGGGAACCGCGAGGCGAGCATTTCGTGGTGTTTTTATTTTCTGGCAGCAGAACCACTTCTGCGAATGTATTATCTTCAGCCTCTTGCTGATCCAGAATTCTAAACTTTTTAATCCAGTAATGGTAAGAGGTATTCTTCAGTCCGTTTTGCAGGCACCACTTCTTTACACTCAGTCCGCTCTGGCGGCATTCTTCGATGCGGACTCGCCAACTTTGTTCCAGGGCTAAATTTCTAGTCATAAAAAACCTCCTGTCTCTATTCACTCTTTTTTACAGAGTAACAAAGATAGGAGATTTTTACGCTACGCTATTTAGTCCACCGCTTACGCGTTAGTTACTATTATAGTTTACTTCAGAGAGATTGTTTTCATAGGCCTGTTTTAATATATGAGTAAGTTTGATTCCTGAATCATAACCTATGGAACCACAAGATATACAAAAGTAGTGTGGAACATTATGAATCAGGATAGTGCGTGACCCAATCTTTTGCTTAACAGTCCCAACCTTATATTCTGCCATTCCACCACATTGACAATGAACAAAATCCATAGACATAATGGGTACTTTCTCCTTCAACATCATCTTCCATCACCTTCTTCTCTCAAGTGTGTTTTCCCAATCACAAAATTGTTATAACTCTAATTTCATTATCGGTTAAAACAGCTAAAACTAAACGTCCATCTGCATTATCATCTTTCTTCCCTTGAATAACCAGCGCAATGTGGGGATATAGATATTTTATACTATCAGTATTTAAAGGATGGTCGTGATCTACATTAAGCCGTACTCCATGAACTCGTCTTACTGTTAAAACACAATTTTTAACTTCTTCTTCATTACTCCAACCTCTTTTGTCTGGGTAGCTTTCGAATGACTCTAAAACCAATCTTTCAATAACATGATCCGAAAAAATTATAGTTGGTTCATTCTCAATAACACTAGCTAATTGCCTACTTAGTTCAAGAAGCCTCGTATTACTAAGACTTATAGGTATTCCCATCGCTATACCATTACCTGATTCTCTGTTAAGTATATCACTATCTTGGCTTAAATTCACTTTCAACTTCAGTAGATTTATCTCTTTACTAGTTAATTTAACTACAATTTCCTGTGATTTTTTCCATCTATATTCTGTTCCCTCAGCAGAAACAAAAACTTCATATTTATCCGTCAAGGAATTACTCATATGGAGTCCTATCTCCCTTATACAAGATTCTATAATTCCTATTCGGCAAAAAGGGAAAGTACCCTGCTTCTGCATAGAAAATATTATATAGTCCTATAACACGCGTTACGTTAAGGAACATGTTCGACAAATTCCGGGAAGTACCAGTCCCCTTGGGCTTCGCTTGGGCTTCAAAAGTCTATAGTTTTTCATCAACTAACCAGGTTATAAAATGATCAACCAATTCCTGCTTTTTCTCATCACACAGCTTGATTTTTTGATTAATTCGAGAAAGCAGGCTGTCATTCGTGTGTCTGAAAATACCCAGCAGGAGGTAATCCGGCGTGATGTTTAGGGCCTCACATAGTTTAAGCAATGTTTCAATGCTGGGAATAGAATGATTGTTTTCTATATTGGAAATGTGGTTGTTGCTAAGTCCCGTGGCTTCTGCGACGTCATCCTGGGTCAGGTTCAACACCTTGCGCCTTTTCGCAATCCGTTCACCTAATTCTTTGTAATCAATCTTCAAATCTTATCACCCTATTTAACTTTATCAATTATGAATATTATTCTTAACAAAGTATAAGGGTATTTATACACTTGTATTTGTATATTTAGGGATATATAATGGTTTTAATACCTTTTTAGTTGTATATAAAATAGGCTTTGGAGGGAGATGTTTTGTTTACTATCGGCATTTGCGATGACAGACCCTTGTGTCGTCATTTATTGGAGGCATTCATTCATTTATATGAAGAAGAAAAGGAGTATTTATTTGATATTTACCAATTTTGCAGTGGTGAAGAGCTTCTCGAAGAACTTAATAAGCATGGGATGATTCTTGACCTTCTTTTTCTTGATAATAGTATGAAAAAGCTGACTGGTCTCGAAACCGCCAAACAAATACGGCAATCCGATTCCATGTCAACATGCAGCATTGTGTTTGTGACATCTGCAGATGATTACCATCAATTTATTCAGGTCCAGCCTTTACAAGTAGTATGCAAGCCCGGTACCCAGGAGCATATTGCTGCTATATTAGACAAGGTTCTGTCCACAAAGTCGTAATAGTAAGCTTCACTTTCTTTAAATCATGGATATAACCACGGATGATCTGTATGATCAAGCTGAAGGATAAGTAATGCTTTTAGAAGTGTAATAATCGATGAGGCACCAGATTCCCAATTTTGGAGGGTGATTTGATAGGGTTGTACCCCAAGCCTGCACCATCCGAAGCCCGTCTACGTATACTGTAATTAAAGCTATTAAAGCTATTCTCGGCGCACAGCCAGCAGGCTGATGCAGCTTTTTGAAGAATATGGAGATCAACTGTTTACTTCCGGCGATGACGTCAGCAGGTCAAATTCGTCGGCGCCGACGAATTTGACCTACTGCCAGGCTCTTCTCCTTCCGGGGATTCAGGAAGATGAGCGGGAGAGATTTTCCATCTTTAATTGTCACTGGACGAACAGAGATTTCCTCTAGTTTTTGTGATGACAGTGATGTTTTTCTATATCCTTGGTCTTTTGGAGCAACGTTCATGTTCTCGGGTTTGACAGTCCGTAGGCACAAGAAGCGCCTCAAAACCTTGTGGCCCAAGGACTTGAGGCACCTGTGGATAACTTGCCGTGTGTCTACGTTTTTGCTCCCTTCTGAAGGGAAATATCCAGTATTTTTGCGGGTTCTGGGATTTCAAGCAAGAAAAGAATCCTCTTTTGAGCCTCGGTTATCTCGGTTCTTTGAATGACTTTTCCGTCCGTTGATTCGTATACGATGAGATGCATATCTTCCAGTTCTGAGCGCAATTGGGGCCAACACAATAGCACATGAGCTCGAATGCGTTCTTCTTTGCGATGGTAGACTGGCCTTAGTTCCAACGTGGTTTTTAGGGTCCGAAACGCCCGCTCAACTTCAAGCAGTTGCTTGTAGCCCAAGGCAATATTTTCAACGGTAAGAGTGTCATCCGATGTACGAATGAGATATTTCCCATCTAGATGCTCCATTTCTTTAACAACTTGGTTATTTATTTTCAGATTACCTTTTGAGTCCATTTTAAGATACTTCTTATATGTAATGTGACTGTTTAGACGACAATGGGCTTTGGTATGCACCGTTCCATCAAGTTCCTTAAGTTTTGCAAGCTCCTCTTTGAGATTATCCAGAAGCTTTTCTCGCTTGGCAGCATCCCGTCGGCCTCTATTGGATTTCGGACGAGCACATAACGAACACCTGCTTCACCATTACCAATGATCACTTCTTTAACATCAAGGTTGTCGCGGACAGTTCGGAATCGTCCAGGATGAGATAGTGCTTTTTCGACGATCGGCTTACCAGCCGTCATCCGTTCTCCAACAATATAGTGACCTCCAGCTTGCTGAAGAACGCGTAGGTTTTCTTCTGATGAAAAACCACGGTCCGCTACAGTAACCACTCGTCCAAGCTTCCAACCGATTAAGTCTCTCTTAACCTCTGGAATCACGGTCATATCCGAGGTATTCCCTGGCCAGGACCAGCATCGTATGGGAATACCATCTCGTGTCACAGCTAAACCAATCACAATTTGGGGAAGGTCGGGACGGCTGTCCTTGGAATGCCCCCGCAGAAAAAGCGGAGCGTTCATAACAAATGATGTTCGACTACAAGGGATCGAAAATATAGAAATAGTAATATTAAATGATTTTGTTGAGTAGTCGAGGGAAGATAACATCTTCCCCTTTTTTGTGATTAGCTAAATCCCTTCCGAATCCGATCATGCCCGTTACGTTAAGTAAGGGCCCTCGTTCAGGGCAGTTTCATGATTGTTCCGAGGTATTGCCGAATTTTTCAGGAAAACAAAGGTTCCAGGACCCTTTCCTGAACGGGGCCCACCGGGAACCGTTCCAGCGAGTAGACCCAGAAACGTGTCGCACCAACCAGTCCCCTACCGAGCCCGGAGTGAGGCGAGTATAGTTTTCACAAGCTAAACAATAAGTTGATAAGTCGGTGTCAGGCACCGGTAGCCTTAGCCTCACCGGTTGCCTTAGCCTTAAGGAATTCGACAAATTGCGGGAAGTGCGGGAAGTACCAGTCCCCTTGGGGAGGAAAAGACGACCCCCGAAGACGAACTTCGAAGGCCTTTTCCGACCCGAGCAGTTCCCTTAGCAGGAAGCACCCACCTCTTTAGGTGGTGTGTAGTTCACTAGTTCCATGTAGTTCCATGTATTACCAGAATAGTATTTCCATCAGTTCCTAGATAGTATATAATTAGACATATACAAAGGATAAAGAACGGGCAAGAATAGATTTTAAACCTTTAAGAAGGAGGGATTCTTGTTGGAAGCCACACAACCTGTTAGACATAGTTCAGTCAACGAGGACTATAGAGTAGTATTGATTCCGAAAGATATGGTGGACTTTATTAAAGAAAAGCTGGGAAAAGATGTACTTTGGGTTTATGATGAGGACTCCAAGGAACTTACGCTCATTAAGCGACCAGATTCCTATACCGAAGCTCTCTCGGGCTTAGGCGCGGAGATGTGGAAAAAGATTGGAGGCACAGACTACATTAGACGGGATAGAGAACAATGGGACGATTAGAAGACGATATCAAGCGGTTTAGCCGCATCGCGATCGATACAAATGCTTTCATATATCTCATGGAGAGACACCCCAAATACTTCACTATAGTGCGAGAGCTATTTAATGCAGTTGAGATTGGTAAAGTTTACGCAGTCTCATCAGTACTACTTATCACAGAAGTTCTCACCAAACCACTTAAAGATGGTAACAGAGGGTTAGCCGATCGATATCTAGCATTTATCAGTACTTTTCCAAACCTCGGGCTAAGAGAAATTGACCAAAATGTTGCACTTCAAGCAGCTAAACTTAGAGCCCAATATGGATTTAAGACCCCTGACGCATTGTTTATCGCAACAGCAATAGAAGAAAA
>LADV01000174.1 GCA_000961805.1 Peptococcaceae bacterium BRH_c23
ATGCTCTCAGCCATTGGGTTTAGCCTAACCTTCGGTTTAAGCGGGGTAGCAAATTTTGCTCACGGTGCTATGTATCTTACCTCAGGCTTTACTGCTTGGATGCTGATCAACTATTTAGGCTTATCCCCTCTGGTGGCCATGCTTCTAACGGTTGTGCTGATGGGAATCTTAGGAGCCCTGATCTACCGAGTTATCCTAATGCCTGTACGGGGCATCGTCTTATCCGAAGTCATTTCAACCTTTGCCTTAGGTGTTGCTTTGATCGAATTCTTCCGCTGGAAAGGTTTTACGAGTTTCGATTTTAGTCTACCCCCTTTTGTGAAGGGGAGTATCGACATTTTCGGGGTGACGATTGATTATCAACGTTTGATTATCATTGGCATCGCTTTGATAATTGCGCTATTCTTGTGGTATTTCACTCATTATACCAAGACTGGTTTAGCCTTAAGGGGCATGGCTCAAGACGAGTATACAGCTTTAAGTATCGGTATTGAATCGGATTGGGCGGCCATGCTCAGCCTGGGGTTAGGCGCGGCCTTAGCGGCTATCGCAGCAATTGCCATATTACCGCTAGGCATCATTTCTATTAATTTAGGCTACGAGATTTTTCTAATTGCTCTGGCTGTTTCAGTTCTTGGTGGCTTGGAAAGCACATTGGGTCTTTTTGTAGGAAGTCTGATTCTTGGTTATGCCATGGTCATAGCAAGTACCTATCTCGGACCCCAGTGGGGTCAAGTCGTATACCTCGGTGCCATAGTCGTTGTTTTAGCGATTAAACCCTCAGGCTTATTTGGCAAATATAAAGAATTGGAGGAGAGAGTGTGAGGACGAATACTAGTCACCGGAAAGAACGCATTGATCGTGGCATAAAAGTAAGATCAGATGATATTTTTGTGCTAGCCTCCATGCGTGATCTCCTCTACGTTATTTTACCTAAAGCGATCGTCATTTTAGCTATGTTCATCCTTCCCTTGTTAAAAGATGTGGTTGGGATGTATTGGTTAAACGTGTTAGTTACAACATTAGTGATTATTCTGTTGGCCTTAAGTTGGGATTTGCTAGCGTCTGCAGGCTTAGTATCTTTAGGGCAAGCCTTCTTCTTTGGAGTTGGAAGTTATATCGCTGGTTACCTAAGCTTTAGATTCGGTTGGTCGCCACTTTTCACTATCCCCACAGCTACCCTAGTCGGGGCCATTATATGTGCACTTTTTCTTTATCCTGTCTTGCGCCTAAGAGGAATCTATTTTGGTCTGATTACCTTTGCTTTACCCCTGTTGTTTGGTAGGTTAATAGAAGCAACTAAAGTGCTGGGTGGAACCGAAGGGATGAGTGCTCTCCCCCCGCTTCACGGAATAACAGGTAAACTTTATCTGCTCATGTTTGTTGTCTTACTCACGCTGTTTGGCTTCCGAAGATTGATTTCATCTAATTATGGTTTAGTTTTTCAAGGGATCCGAGATAATGATCGAGCGGTTATTGCTGCTGGTTATAATATCCAATGGTATAAGACCCAAGCAGTATTTATAGCTGCTTTACCCGCTACCTTTGCAGGAGCTTTTGTGGCTCACCACTTCCAGTTCGTGGGTATACCCGCCTTTGCTATGGATTACTCCATCCTCCCGCTAACGGCAGTCGTCGTAGGTGGAGCCGGGACATTTATCGGTGGGGCCTTGGGAGCTGTAATCTTAATGCCACTTTCTGAAATATTACGAGAGTTTGGCTCACTTAGAGTCGTTATATATTCGCTTCTCCTCTTGATATTTTCTATCGGTTTGCCTGAAGGACTCTTTAAATATATTAAAAGAAAGTACAGCCAAATTGAACGATTGACAACGATGGAGGAAGTAAAGCATGATTGAACCTATTATCAAAATCTCCAATCTTTGCAAAAGTTTTGGTGGGACGAAAGCGACGAATGACGTTAGTTTTGAACTTAAACCCGGTGAGGCCTTAGGGATTATTGGCCCTAATGGTTCAGGCAAGAGTACCCTGATTAACTTAATAAGCGGTTTTGTCAAGCCAGACAAGGGACAAATTCTTTTCAAGGGAATGAGTATCACAGGCATGGCTCCTCATAAAATTGTTAATTTAGGAATTGCGCGTAGTTTCCAGATGTCCCGGCCCTTTTATAACATGTCCGTCTTTAAGAACCTGATTATTCCCATTTCTTCACCACGGGCCAGGAAGTTAAGAGGAGGGAAATATGGTGACCTAGATGAAGCTGCCATTCACCTCTTAGAAGAAGTGGGCTTTGAGCGGGATTCCCAAGTCCCATATAAAGAGGCAGGTGCGCTGCCCCACGGATATTTGAAGAGACTTGAATTAGCCCGTTGTTTAGCTTTAGAGCCCGACATCGTGATCTTGGACGAATTATTTTCTGGGATGAGCATGTCGGAAATAGCCAGTGTCGTCCCGCTTCTAGAACGCATAAAAAATGAAGGAAAGACACTGATCATGGTTGAGCATCGTCTTACGGAACTGTTCAAAATAATTGATAAAATCATTGTTTTAAACTTTGGTATGAAAATAGCTGAGGGCCTCCCCCGTGACGTGATGACTCAAGAAGATGTGACCAGTGCCTACCTGGGAAGCGAGGTGAAAACTGGTGCTTAAAGTTAATAATTTAATGGTTTTCTATGAGAATGCCTTAGCCGTTAACGATTTAAGTTTTGAAATTAAGCAAGGTGAAATCATTGGACTTTTTGGTTCGAATAGTGCCGGAAAGACAACCATTCTAAATACTATTTCGGGACTAACCCATCACTTAAAAGTACGTGAACAACGCAAGGGTGGCACAAGAATCACCATTTCTGGGAGCATCAATTACCTTGATACAGATATTATGTCCTTGAAACCGCGGGATAGGGTAGAGCTTGGCATCATCCTCTGCCGAGAAAGGCATCCTGTCTTTCGAGATAATACCGTTGAAGAAAATTTAAGATTAGGTGGTTATTTACGTAAAGATAAAGAAATCAAGGAGAGCATGCAGTTTGTCTATGAACTTTTCCCCCCCTTAATTAAGCTAAGAAAGAATAAGGCTGGAATGTTAAGCGGAGGAGAAAAAGAAATGGTAGCCATTGGCATGTCCTTAGTGGCAAAGCCTAAATTATTACTGATGGATGAACCATTGCTGGGTTTAAGCCCACATATGCAAGCAGAAGTTGTGAGAGCTACACAAGAGATACGCAAGCATGGTGTCACGGTGATGATGTCTGAGCAGTATGCTAGACCGATTATGCCTATTATAGACAGGGGCTATATTATTGAGAACGGAACTTTAGTCATGACGGGTACCGGTCCAGAATTGATGGATAATCCTGAAGTTAAATCGGCCTATTTTGGAACTTAATTCAGAAGTAAGAAACCAGAGCTCAGATGATCAGAAGCAGAGGGCAGATGCCGGAGGTTAGAGGCCAGAGGGCAGAAAGATAATGATGGATAGCGCTGAAAAGTAACTCATAGGATAAGATGAGGCCGGCGAGACGGCAGGGGAGATATGCGAAGTAAAGGGGTGGGTTTATTGTCCGGACAGTCTTGTAAGTCAATCAGTGAAGTATTCAAAAACTCTGTAGAAAAATCGTCCTCCCGCTCAGCTTTAATCTATCTTGGAGAGAACTATAGTTACAATAAAATGAACACCATGATAGAGCAAATAGCTGGTTCTCTCTATGAACTGGGCGTTAAGCAAAATGATAAAGTGATTATTTACGCACCTCATTGCCCTCAGTGGGTGATTGCCTGGTTTGCTATTCTCAGGCTTGGTGCGATAGCCATACCGGTGACCCATTTTTACGGCCCCAAAGATCTCAAATATATAGCCAATGATAGTGGAGCTGAAACCATCTTTTGTATGGACACTAATTATGGCTATATCGATAGAATCGCTGCAGATACTAAAATTAAGCGGATTGTTGTCTGCACGTTAGTAGATCTTATACCCCCCTGGAAAAAATTAGTTGGACACCTGTTAGATAAAATCCCTACTGGAAAATTCGATTCTCAAGGTAGAAACATCTATACCTTCCCAGACTTGCTTAAGCGTAATGCTCCTCCTCCACCCCTTCCGAACTTGACGGGCAAGGAAATTGCCGAAATACTTTATACCGGCGGCACGACAGGATTTCCTAAGGGAGTCCCCATCTGTCATGCTCTTTTAATAGAAAGTTGTACTGAACAAAGGTCGTTGAGCTCATCACTCATACCGATCGGTGAAGACATCGTTCTTCAAGGGTCGCCTCTCTATCACATCCTTGGTCAAGCCGTTGGCTTCGGTGCCTTATTTACGGGCGAAACCTTGGTTATACTTCCCAAAATGTGTCTCGATGCCATCTTTGATCATTTTCAACGCTATAAAGTTAAGACTTTTTTAGGAACTCCGACCATGTACCGAATGATTTTAGAACATGACCGCATTGACCAATACAATTTAGGAAGCCTCCAATATGTATTTTCGGGCGGAGATGTTCTGCCGCAAGAAGTGGCTAATAGGTGGCTCAAAAAATTTGGCAAACCACTCTATCAAGGCTATGGCGCTACGGAAACCTGCGGGGGGGTTTCGGGACCTCGCCCGAAGGAAGAAACACCGAATGGTACAGCGGGCAAATTCGTCTCCTTTCAAAAGAGTAAAATTCTCAATTCAGATACCTTAGAAGAAGTCCCAGTAGGTCAACCAGGTGAACTGTTTATAGCTTCGGAAAACATGGTCTCTGGTTATTGGAACAAACCTGAGGAAACAGCGATTCATTTTGTGAATATTGATGGACAAATATGGTACAAAACTGGGGACATTGTCCGGATTGACGAACAAGGCTGGCTTTTCTTCTTAGATCGGTCGGTTGATGTTATAAAGCATAAAGGGTATAGAGTTGCAGCTTCTAAAATTGATACAGTACTCCAAGAACACCCCGCTGTGATTGCTGCTTGTACAATAGGAATTAAAGATGCAGCAGTTGGGGAAAGAATAAAGTCCTTCGTAATCTTTAAGAAAGATGTCAGAGGGGTTAGCGCCTACGATCTCATTAAATGGTGTCAAGAACGTTTGAATTCTTATGAGGTTCCCCAATATATTGAGTTTCGTGATATGTTGCCCAAATCTAAACTTGGGAAAATTCTCAGAAGGGAATTACGAGACGAGGATCGTCGTAAAATGGAAAATACTTAATGGTAATAAATAACCAATCAGAGGGTACGATGAAAAATCTTTTCATCGTACCCTCTGTAATGATTTCCAATCGATACCCCGAATTTCGACGTGTAGAAAGTAAAAAATTCTGATTATTCCATACTATTCTATACTATTATATAATATAATATATATATACTATAATGGAATGTCATGATTTTGGGAGGATTATCGTGAATGTACCACCTATAGAAGAATTAAAAAAACGACTGGCAGGCTTACAAGGCTCTTTAGCCAGCAAGGGGTTATCTAGTGCCTTAATTTTTCAAAATGCTGATCTCTATTATTATACTGAACTATATCGAGAGAACTATTGATGGTTATGGATAGTGCTTAGAATAGAAGAATGTTTATGAAGAGGGAGAGGGAACAAAATGAAAATCTCTATTCAAACCGATGAGATTTTGCGTCTACAACGGGTCGCTTTAGGTAAAGAGGCGGCTGATCTCATTTTATCCGGAGGGACTGTGCTAAATGTTTATACTGGGGAACTGCTTCCGAATTACGAAATTTTGGTTTCGGGTGAACGTATTGCCTATGTAGGACCTGACCAAGGATTTCCTACAGGTCCAGAGACTTTACGGCTTGATGTCCGCGGACAAGTAGTGATTCCGGGGCTTATTGACGCTCATTGCCACCTGGATTATTGGCTGGGGTTAAGAGAATTTGTCGCTTTTGCCCTTCCTAAGGGCACGACAACGGTGATTACCGAAACCACTGAGGTAGCCAATGGCATGGGTATAGAAGGTGTGCGGGCGTTTGTGGCGAAATTACCCACCTATCCCCTGAGAATTTTCGCGACAGCCCCAGTTATTACCTTTCTTTGTTCACTTAGAACAAAGAAGCCAGCAGTTAGCGTGGCTGAAATGTTAGAAATTCTAGAATACCCAGAAATATTAGGCCTGGGAGAGGTATATTGGTCCCGTGTGGTGGGTGGTGCAGTGGAGGAAGGTCTAAACACGTTAGTCTCCAAGGCGCGTTCTCTAGGTAAAACGGTGGAAGGGCATGGTGCCGGAGCCAGAGATGGCAGGTTAAATGCCTTCGTTGCCTATGGAGCAGATAGCTGCCATGAGTCGATAAGTTCTGAAGATGTGCGAGCTAGGTTGCGCCTAGGTTTAGCGACGATGATTCGCGAAGGTTCGATCCGCCGTGAGTTGGAAATCGTTATACCAGAGCTAATCAAGCTGGATATCGACTTGCGTCGAGCTATCTTGGTATCCGATGATGTATGGCCCCACCATTTAGTTAAATATGGGCACATGGATTATATTGTGAATAAGGCGATAGCTTCGGGATTGAATCCCATCACAGCGATTCAGATGGCCACTTTAAACCCAGCGGAACATTTTCACCTTGATGCTGATCTAGGCGGGATTGCCCCAGGAAAATACGCTGATCTAGTGGTTATTCCTACAATTGATAAGATTGATGCCCAAGTGGTTATCATTAAGGGTCGGTTGGTGGCCCAGCAAGGGCGACTGGAAATTGATCTACCGGCTGAGTATTATCCTGCTGAGTTTAGCCACAGTCTCAAACTTCCCACCGTGGCACCTGAGTTCTTTCAGATTACGGCCCCTGGTACTAGTGTGCAGGCGAGGATTATTTCGATGGTAACAGAAATTGTCAACCGAGAGGTTCTTCTAGAAATGCCAGTGCATAATGGATTGCTCCAACTGAGAGATGATATCTTAAAAATTGCAGTCATCGATCGTTTTGAAGGGACGGGCAACAAGGCTCTCGGCTTAATTAAAGGCTACGGTCTGCGGCAGGGGGCGTTTGCGATCAGTGCGTCCTTTGATGAAGGAAATGTTGTCGTTGTCGGCAGTAATGACCTGGATATGGCCATAGCGATAAATCGCTTGCAGGAACTAGGGGGAGGGATGGTGTACTGTTGCGATGGTGTTGTGAAGGCAGAAGTGGCATTACCCATATATGGGGGAATTTCTGCGCTTCCTGGACCGCTGGTGGCTGAACGGCTGGAGTTTCTGATCAGCACCTTACAGGAGATGGGCTGTCACGTCGAAAATCCTCTTTTGACACTCTTGACAATCACTTTTACGGCTATACCTTCTTTGCGGCTCACGATTCGGGGGTATTGGCTGTCTAAGGAAAATCGAATAGTTGACCTATTCGTCTAGGAACCATCACTATCTCCTTATAATGTCCAGCATTCCATATTTACATCGAAACTTGCTCCCTGTAATAGAGCCAACTGCTTCCTCAACGACTTCTTCCTGCGGTAGAAGTTTGAGGGAAGCAGGAACCACTACAAAACCGGCTCCGGTCCAAACAATGACCATCTGTTCCGAAGGTGTCTCCCCAATACAGAGTTTTCCTTTAGAAATGGAGAGCAGAGAGGGATCGACATCAAGTAACTTGTGATTAGACTGAGAATAAAACTCATAGATTGTTTCTATCGTAATTCCCAATACTTGCAACAATTGACTAGAGAACCGGGTGACAATAGGAGTAACACCTGGGATCAATAAAAATTCATCGGTTGGAAAAAGCGGATGTGAATCGAAAGCTGCTCCAGCATCATGCTCCAATGGTGTAACAGTAATATTTCTGTTAATAAGTGAAATCTTTTCGACACCGGCTTTCACTAGCAATTCAGTTTTAATCGGAATTCCATGCGGAACAAGATAGGTATATTTATCAAGCTCCAGGACGTCAAGCGGAATATCTAATTCACGACCATAGGACAACTCAAGCACCCTCTTTCCCTAAAAAATACAGAGCGAACTCGTCAACTATAGTAGAACATCGAGTCTAACGATTGGTTGAAGCAGCATCATCAACATCAGATCCGTTAAAATATTAGTTCCCTGCACGCTATTTAAGACATACTTTTCGAACCGCATTTGCCATTTCCCCTAGATCCTTTATGTCATAAATGGCTGTTGCTGCTCGAATAAATGGGCGAACACTTTTTTCATAAGCATATTCATCGTCCTCATCATCCATAGTGCGAAAGATGAAGAAACTCTTTATTTTTCGGCTTATTTTTTTGACTTCTTCAGCTGATTTTTGAGGTTCAGCAGTAAACAAATCGGAAAGCATAAGTACGACTGTTTGAGACATGAATTTATCATGATGCTTCTCTTGTAGGGTTCTAAGAGCTGTTGCAATACTGGTTGTACCGCCCCAGTTTTTTCGAATTTTTATTAGATTGACAGTTTCTTGCCAGGTCTTCTTAAGATCTTTTGTAACACATTCCAAATCTTCGGCAAATATAAAAATCTCTTTCTTGGATAATTCCAAACCAACAGCTTGAATCAGTTGGATCAGCATCGTTATCCAGACCTGCATCGACCCGGAAGTGTCTAAAATGATGACAAGTCGAGGTTTCTTAATAACCCTAGTTTTATATTTCAGGTCAATTAAGACACCGCCAGTTTGTATGGACCGTCGCAGGGATCTCCTTAAGTCAATTTGTGTCATAATTTTACTATGCTTACGGTTCCGGGATAAACTTGTAACTAGACGCTGGGCAATTTTGCGCAGTTGTCTTCGCGCATAAACCACATCATCATCCGTTATCTCGTCTTCCTGAACAGATAAGGACCCACTCGTTAGACTCTCTTTATTAACGGCAAGATTCTTACCGGTTATAGGCCTATTTGCCAGTAGGTGATAATGAATGGACATCTTCTGAACCGGAATAGACAAGGTACTTGTGCTACTAATCCCACTACCACTAACAGCCTCTTCTCGAGTAGAAACCGCAGCAGAAAAACTAAAAATCGAAATAAGCCATTCCCAATAACACTGGCATTGATCTCTGACGACTGCGGGAATTACAGGTTTTGGCACACCCATTTCCCGCCGCCTTTCTTTGTAAACAACTCTTGATCTTCCCGGGTCTTTAAGAAAAGCGAGTTTAACTGATTCAAAAACATGGGATCCAAGCTTGGCTTCTTCATATTGACAGCAGCTTGCCCCAAGTCTAGACTTTCTGAGACGGATGGTTGCTTCAACAACTCTAAATCTTCCCGCAGTAAGTACATAGTACGGGCAATTTGCAGAGCTAAGCCAGGGCGCATACCTACGACCTTCCGCATCAGGATAGTAGCTTCCCTAGTCATCGTTGGAAAATCAAGATAAAGATAGACACATCTTCTGCGCAGTGCATCGCCAAGGTCTCTAATGGCATTAGAGGTAAGAATTACCGGAGGATGAGTTTTAGCCTTGACAGTACCGAATTCCGGGATAGAGACCTGAAAATCGGAAAGAATCTCCATCAGAAAGGCTTCGAACTCAGGCTCAACTTTGTCAATTTCATCAATCAGAAGCACAGGTGGCTTCTTAGCCTGTATTGCTGCCAAGAGCGGCCTTGGTAGTAAATAGTCTGCTCCAAAAACGTTTTCTTTTCCACCTTTCTGAATGTCAAGGATCTGTTTCTGGTAGTTCCATTCATATAGGGCTTTCCCCTCATCCAGTCCCTCATAACACTGTAGGCGAATCAACTCTGTCTTAAGGATAGTGGCCATTACTTTTGCTACTTCTGTTTTTCCACTTCCTGGTGGACCCTCAACTAGGAGCGGCTTTCCCAACTCAAGTGACATATACATCGTAAATGCCTCTTCATCCGAGCATATATAGGAACAATCTCTCCACATACTTTCTCTTAGGGACTGAGGTGTTATTGTAGTAATAACTTGATTAGGTTCCTCTTTATAGGATAATAGATCCCAAGCAGAGTCAGGAGCGTCTTGGGGGAGTATACCCGGTACATTATTTCCAATCCATTTACGTTTAATAGTTTGCCATGAAAGTCTCTTCACAAAGCCACCTCCAGGATGATAAATCAACAATGGCCGTACAGTCTCACCATTTAAATAGTCGAGCCAGATAGTAAGTAATAAGGATAGAGACAATCAGAAAAATGATAGAAATCCCGAATCGCAACCAATTGTTGCTGAAACGGCCGCTTACTGCATGTCCTGCAACCGGGAACAACATACCTAGTAAGGCAGCTAGAACAATAGCTTTCAACATACGACTGACTCTCCTATTCTTATGAGATAATAAATGCAGTCATTTATAATCCTGTCCATAACAATCACTAGACAGGATTATAAATGACTGTCACGCATAGAAGGCGATATGTCTATACATTTGACTAAGACTCAGATGGAGTTTTACTCCATCTGAGTCTATTATTATATACCAATACTCTTAATTCTCTGGCACTGGTAATTGTCCCCACTTCGGCATCGGTAATTCTTCTGGGGATTCCCAGTCCTTCGTGGATTGCATCCATGGTGCTTTATTCACAAAATCGTCATGAGCAAGAGGTACTGGCGGATGGCTGACCCACAAGGGATCAAACTCGTTCTTAATCGCCAGAAGCCACTCGTGATAGTTCGGTCCGTATTGAGGGCCTGTCAAATAAAGCGGCTGGTGAGGCCCGATAAGGGAGGTGTAGTAGCGATTCTTGATATTCATCTTAGATGTTTCAACGTAGAATTGATCCACTCCGGCGGTGTCTTCGCGATGATCCCAGTAAACTAAGAACTCGGAGTATCCCTGGTGACCTAATTCAAAGCTTTGGAACCAACCGGGATCACCAAAGTCTGGCATCAGTGGTGGAGTGTATTTTCTCTTAAGTTCTGCATAAGTCTCACCATGAATAGTAGCCTGGGTAAGAGACTCGATAATGTAGTCAACGGAGACATAGGAACCGCACATCAGCCACATACCTGCCGAGTCGGCATTTTTGATCCAAGACTCATCAGTGGGTTTGGTACGCAGTTCAATCCCACCTAGTTCTGTCATAATATCATTAAGCACTTTTTCCTGATAGATCATATCCTCTTCTGAGGTAAAACCTACGAGCAGCACTCTGACAATGTGGAAGTTCTTGATGGTTTCCTCATCTTCTTTTAACCAAATGTCCCAGAACTCCTCCTTGTCTTCTGCCTTAGAAATGGCGCGCCAGAAAAGGGGAACCTTGGTTAAAGCGGCAGCTATTTCAGCTTGGGCAATGTCGAACATAGCCTTAACTTGCTCTCTTTTGCTGGGCATACGGTAATTGATCCATTTAACCCGCTTTGGCGGTAGGGCTAGGGCTGTGTTAGGAGAGATGCCCGTCGGTATTAACGGTTCAGGCTGCCAGGGCAGGGTCTTGATAGCCATTTTGGTAACAATACCTAAGCAACCCCTCAATCCTGTAAACCCTCTTAATAGACCCCTTAGGTCAGGACCAGGGCCTTCACCCCAGAAGGGATCATCACCGCCATCGGCGAGAGAACCCATCTTGACAATTTCGCCATCTGGGAGAACAAGCTCAGTGGCGAGAATACGTCTGTGGGGAAGGCCAATCCGATGACTCAGTGGGGACCAGCCGTCACCAATCAGGTTGGCAATGGCTGAGCATTGCCCGCCGCCGCCGCCGATAACAGAATAGGCACCCTTGTCTAAGGCTTCTTGTTGAATAGAAGATAGTATGACGCCTGAACCAACATTGACACTGAAGTGTTTTTCATCCATCTCAAAATCATTCATCCGCTTCAGGTCAATGATTAGTTCATTCTCCACATGGCAGTGAGTCCGAGGGCCGTAGAAACCGGTGGAGTATGGAACATAGGGTACATTATAACGGTTGCAAATTTTGACAATCTTCTGCACTTCTTCAGTTGTCCTCGGTAAAACAACTGCATGAGGGATTGTTGTCATCACGCGTTCGTAGCCAAGACCATTTTCATACCCACCTGGGCCAGATCGGTAGCCTTCGCAGATCGCCGGATCCTCAGAAATATACTTGGAACCCACGATGACTTCAAATGCACTATAAGCATCTTTATTAATACTCATTGTTACACCTCCTTATATTTCAATTGACGCTAAGATAAGTTCAGAAATATCCATGACTTTGACATTATCGCCATCCTCTTTGGCAACCTGGGCAAAGTTAGTATTGCAGCGTGGGCAAGCAGATACAAGAACTTCAGCGCCCACTGCTTTAACTTCATCCAGTCGATGGTTAGCTGAGAACTTAGCAAGTTCAGGGAAAGCTTCTTTTGTTCCTCGACCAGCTCCGCAACAGAAGGCATTCTCGCGAACTCTGATCATTTCAACAAAATCCGCTCCAGGGATGGCATTCAACACATTTCGGGCCTGGAGGTATAGCCCCTGTCTACCGCGTCTTCTCAAAAGTCCTGGGAAGATCATGCCCATCCAACCACGTTCTCCTTTATAAGGAGTCCAAGGATCACAGAGTCTGCTCACTCCGCAGGAATCATGGTAGGTGAAGCGCATATCAACAGGTTTTGTCAATTTAAGTTTTCCATCAGCTACAGCCTGATCGGCAAACTCTATAAGATGAATGACCTCAAAGCCAAGGTCTGCTGTAGCAATATCCAGCAATTTAGGATAGTCAACCTTCCAGGTGCGATAACATTCCGCACAGCTTGTCACCAATGTTTTTGCTCCTGAAGCCTTCACTGCTGCAATATTTTCTAGGGCGATTGCCTTGGCTTCTTTAACCATACCTACAGAGTAGAGCGTGTTTCCACAGCATTTTTCATCTTTCATCAGCATGAAGCTAACTCCGGCTGCGTTGAATATCTTCGCGGTTGCTTGCGCTATACTAGGAGTGGCATAGGCTGAAGAACAGCCAACATAATAGATTACATCTGCCTTTTCCGCGACCTTGATGTCCTTGGTCAGCCACTTAACCCGGCTTTCCGAGGTACCGTATTGGTTTTGCGTTGTAGCAACATTTTGAGCAATTTTTTTGTGGGCTGGCATGGGACCAGCACCATCATCGACAGCCTTAATTCTCAAGGCCTCCAGTGTCAGACCGATTTCAAGATCAAGGTTACGTTTACAGCCGACATCACAGGCCCCACAAAGTGGGTCAGCGTAGATGATTTCCAGGAGTTTATCTGTCCATTCCAACTTTCCAGCTGCAATAGCCAAGCCTATTCTCATCTTACCCATAGCTCCGTAAGCATCGAAGTCATTCCACAAGTTACTTGGGCATCGCGTATTAAATTTCATGCCAGGATTATACGTATGTTCTACCCAATAACATCCTTTGCATTTAATGCAATGTTGCATGTCATAGATAAAATTGTTTAGGTTGGTAACTTCAAAAGCTACGGGGGTTTTGGGGGTTTCATAGCGGTCTTTCTTCATAAGATCAATTACTGACATAGTTCCTCCTCCTTTCTTAGAAACAAAGGTTTCCAGGGTTCATGATATTGGTAGGATCAAACACTTTCTTCACACGTTTCAAGGCTATTGTATAGTTACCAGCACGGTTGAATACGATTGGAGCAATCTCACCATACGGTCTAGAGAAGAAACCACCCGCATTCATTAAGGCCACTGAGGCCTCACGGTTCAGCTTGGCAATCATGGTTTTTTCTTGTTCATTTTCTGGATCATAGAAAAAGTTAAACTCCATATGACAAGCACGATTGTGTTCGATAGGCTGAATATATTTACCGATGTCTGCCAGAGGATAACCGTGTTTTGCGGCAACTTCTTCCACGACTTTAATGAAATCGGGTGCCTTATCAGGTTTTGTAATAAAGAAGATGTCTTGACATCCGCCTCTGAGACGATTTTTCCAATATTTAACGTCTGCTGGCCACGGTGTCCTAAGCATGGGGAGAAGTTTTTTATTCATACCTGGAAAACCGGGTAGCTTGTCTGAAAGAAGTATATTGGAAAATTCGTTTTTCAAAACGTCTGCCAGAAACTTCTCTTCGTAGGCAATTTTCTCTTCAGGTCTTCGCAAAAGTCCGCTGATGGTTAGAACAAGAGTCCAAGGCGGGAGTTTAGCACAGAGTGTGTCAAAGTCCTCAACCTTATCTGCAACAATACCTGCCAGATCGACATTGTTGAGGAGTAGACATTCCTGACCAATTCTTCTGGGTAGAATTCTATAGAGAAAATCCATAGCAAGTGAGAGATCATCAATGGGAGCAAACAAAATTTTGTCTATTCTGGGTATGGATTCAATTTTCATGCTCATCCAAGTAACAATACCCATAGTTCCTTGGGCACCCTGCATAAAACGATAGAAGTCAAGGCCAGGTCCGGATGGGTTAGCACCTCTTGAATGTGATTCTGGGAAATTGTTAACACTAGCTGATCCAGATCTGAATACTGTCCCATTCGCCCATACTATCTCCAGCGACTGAGTTGGCTCACCATAATCATAGACTATATTCGTCGGTACTTCTCTTTCGAGGGTATCGGTCAACACTGACCGATCTGGGCGGGGCAAAAGCGGCATAATGGGACGCATTCCCTTTTCCTTCAAGGCCTCCGTAAGCTGTTTCCAGGTTACACCCGCTTCAAACCTAACAAGGCGGTTAGAAAGATCAATTTCGAAGATCTTATTCATCCTTAGAAGATCAATCACTACGCCACCCTGCTTAGGTATCGTATTTCCATGAACATGTACTCTAGAACTGACGGGAACAACTGGGATGTTCTTTTCGTTACAGTATGTAACGACCTTGGCCACCTCTTCTGTGCTTCCTGGCCATACCACGGCATTGGCCAATCCCGAAGGAAGAAGACTTAAATCGCTCGAATAACGAAGAAGATCTTCTCTTGTATTGCTCGCGTTTTCCTTCCCAACAATCTTTGATAATTCATCCAGCATGAATAGTGTTCCTCCTTTCAAATATCAAACTAAACAATGGATTTAGCTTTCTGGAAGGGATTGCCATTTGCCCCTTCACTTGATTAATAGGGAAAAGGTTTTATTATAAATACACCTCCACTATTGTCCTATGCGTACTTTTTTATAGTTAAATTATACTAATAGTCATCTGTAACATCTATTGACGTATTATTACAAACATTCTAGTAAACTGGCCTTGTTATTGTTAACTCTATACAAAGAGGTCCGGCTGCCAGTATTTTAGCAGTCGGACCTTTTTTACTAACTCCTACATCATGCTGCAGGATAAATTTCTCCCGCTCATCTTCCGGAATCCCCAGAAGGAGAAGGGCCTGGTAGTAGATCAAATTCGTCGGCGCCGACGAATTTGACCTCGCCGTCATCGCCGGAAGCGAATAGTTTATCTCCATATTCTTCAAAGAGCTGCATTAGCCTGTTGGCTGTGCGCTGGGAATAGCTCACCGATTCGACCAACCATTTCCCCCATTCTCCATGCGGGAGCAAGGCCTTGGCCTCCTTCAGGCGCTTGCCGATCTCGATGGCATTGGTAAGCATGATTTTACAAGTCTGTTGTTTGATCCTATTAATCTCAGCCGCGATGACTTAGCGGCGTACGTTCAGTGATTGGTTCATTCATTTTGATTCCCGCCTTTTTGGTAGCTTTAATTACAGCATACGTAGACGGGCTTCGGATGGTGAAGGCTTGGGTATAAACCTATCAAATCATTGTTATCAACGGATATTGAGATAACCGAGGAAGAGATTAAGAATTTCAGTGTCGCAGTTATGACTCGATGACAGCGCATACCACCTTGGTTTGCATTCGCTATATGATGTTGGCAGTAGAAAACCGTGAAAACAAGGATAG
>LADV01000020.1 GCA_000961805.1 Peptococcaceae bacterium BRH_c23
CCCTGCCCCACACTGTGCTAACAAATGAAGGTGCACCGGGAACTCGTAATTTATCCCTAAGCGATTAATGTTAGTATCTACTATTCTAACATCACCGTAATAATCGATACCCCATACACTTAACAATTGCTCTCTGCTATATATTCGCTTAGGAGACCTAGCTAAAATAGATAAGAGGTCAAATTCCTTGGGCGTTAAATAAATTGGTTCGTCCAAAACAAAGACATCCCGATTAATCAAATCTATTCTCATTCCAGTGAACGTCAAAATATGCTGATCAGGCGCAGATCCGCTTGAAGCTCTACGCGAGGCGGCTTTGATCCTGGCAACCAGTTCCCTGGGGCTGAAGGGTTTACCCATATAATCATCAGCCCCTGTTTCTAAGCCGTGGATTCTGTCAACTTCTTCATTCTTTGCCGTTAACATGATGATAGGAACTGTAGATGACTTCCTAATCTCCTCACAAACTTTAACACCGTCAATTCTTGGCATCATTACATCGAGGATAATGATATCCCAAGGTTCAGAGCGGAACTTTTTCAGTGCTTCTTCGCCATCTACCGCTTCACCGACTATAAAACCTTCTTTTCTTAGATATATACCAATTGCTTGGCGGATTTTTTCCTCATCATCGGCAACTAGGATTCGTAGATGGTTCATGTTGACATTCCTCCATGCATCTTCTTTTCCGTTAGAGAAGATAATCGTAAATAACGTTCCTTCAACTGTTTACTCCAGACACTGATGTGCCCTGTGCCCCCATGGGTTTCAATAATTTTCTTGACAATTGGCTAATCCCAGTCACTTATAATATTCTTTTCGACTTATTATCTACCCTCTGGGACAATTCTAATCAGTATACGTCTGCGAACTAGAGTATTATAAAGTTTTGAATAATACCCCTCCTTCACCTCAACCACCGCCACCACTGAATCCACCGCCTCCTCTGCCCCAGAGTAACATTCCCAAAATCAAATCGAAGAAGAAAACGTTAAACAAGCGCTGGTCGACATAAAACAACAGGATGATCAGGATAAGAAAAATTCACTGCTCGGTTGAGGGACGGAAAGGTTTGCTGCCTTTAGGGGGAATGCTATGGTAAGTATTAATAAAACTAACACCGCAAGAAGGGGTATCCTCTTCATGGGGCTTTACCGAATATTGGCAGAAAATTAATTGTTAAAATTGTCAGTAAAATGTGGTGTCAAGATTGGTTTTGTTTAAATTGTAAAATCACTTTGCCGAGCTTAAGATGAACATATCAAACAAAGGAGGTATGGATATGTCGGCAAATGTAAATTCTCTAGTTACCGGCGGCAGTAAAACAAAAGCTAAGATCCAGAAATTTGGCGGTTTCCTTGCCGGGATGGTCATCCCAAATATTGGCGCCTTCATTGCATGGGGCTTGATCACTGCTTTTGTTATTCCCACGGGATGGACACCCAACGACTATTTGGCTAAATTGGTCGGACCGATGATTTCTTATTTACTTCCCCTCTTGATTGGTTATACGGGTGGAAAACTGGTCTACAATCATCGGGGGGGAGTCGTAGGCGCCATTGCCACTGCGGGTATTATTGTGGGAGCTTCGATTCCTATGTTTCTCGGCGCTATGATCATGGGGCCTTTAGGTGGCTGGGTTATCAAAAAACATGACCAGCTAATCGAAGGTAAAGTTCCCACTGGCTTCGAAATGTTAATCGATACTTTCTCTGCGGGAATATTAGGAGCCTTGCTCTCGATCCTCGCCTATACCGTTATCGAACCAGTGGTCCAAGGTTTTTCGACTGTGTTGGGTAATCTAGCGGTAGCTGTCACCGAGGCAAAATTACTTCCACTCATAGCTATTTTTATTGAACCCGGTAAGATATTATTTTTAAATAACGCCATTAATCACGGTATTCTCGCGCCTTTAGGAATCCAACAGGCTGCAGAAGCCGGTAAGTCGATTTTCTTCCTACTGGAAACAAATCCTGGACCTGGCTTGGGAATTTTGCTTGCTTATTGGTTGTATGGTAAAGGGTTAATAAAACAATCAGCTCCTGGTGCTATCATCATCCAGTTCTTTGGCGGAATTCACGAAATCTATTTTCCCTATGTTCTAATGAAACCGTTCTTATTGCTTGCTGTGATTGGTGGAGGGATTGCTGCCAATTTAACCTTCGTATTAACAAATGCCGGTTTAGTAGCCACTCCTTCGCCTGGTAGTATTTTTGCTGAAATGGCGCTGACCCCTAGAGGCGGCTTCTTGCCTGTTATGCTTGGAATAGCCGTTGGTGCAGTAGTTTCCTTCCTGATCGCCTCTGTCATTTTGAAGCGGGATAAAACAGAAGTGAGTGGTGAGGACCTTGCAGTAGCTCAACAAACTATTGCAAATATGAAAGCAGTGAGCAAGGGCCAAAAGTCCACTCGCATGCCGAAATTGATTATTTTCGCCTGTGAAGCGGGTATGGGTTCATCGGCAATGGGAGAGTCTATTCTTAAGAAAAAAATCAAAGAAGCGGGTTTGAACATTGAAGTGCGACATGCGGCAGTGAACCAGATTCCTGCGGAGGTCGATGTCGTCTTTACCCAGGAAGGGTTGGCGGATCGCGCTGCCCAGGTTGTGCCTAAGGCGGAAATTGTCACCATCAAGAACTTCTTAGATAAATCAGCTTATGAAGATTACGTCAATAGTTTAATCAAATAGGTTGTGAGAATGTGGAACAACTAACTGTTCGGCAAAAGTTCATCATGAATAATCTCATGGAGAAAGGTCCTCTAACAATTAGGGGCCTTTCTCAACAAATTGATGTCAGTGAGAGGACGATATTACGGGAGACATCTGCTCTGAACGATTGGCTTAAGCAACACAAGGTGCGTATCTCGGAACGCGGTGGGACGCTCCATATCGACGGAGCAGAGCGAGAATTGACCAAAGTGAGGGAGACCCTCAAAGAAATTCCTCATCTCTGGATGCTTAACCAAGAGCAACGTCAAGTTCTGATCACTGCTCAACTCCTTCTGGCGGATGAACCGATCAAATCCGCTTACTTTAGCCATCAATTTAATGTCGTTGAGGGAACCATTGGTTTCTATCTGGACAAAATTCAAAGTTGGTTGCAAGAAAAAAACCTGACCTTAGTTCGTAAAAGAGGGTACGGTCTAGAAATCAAGGGTTCGGATTGGCATAAGCGCAACGCTTTTGTCGATCTCATCTATAACTACAAACCCCTTAGTGAATTGTTGACATTTCTTTATGAAGATAGCAAAGATTATCTGTTATTAGCTTTTTTTAAAGTTACTTTTGGGGAAAAGTTAACCTCCTTGACCAAAGAGCTGATAGAAGAAATTTATGAAAACGTGCCTCTGACAAATGATATCAAGTTTTTTAGTGCATATATTCACTTACTGCTAGTTATTAAACGCACCGAGAGTCAGACCCCCATCGAACTGCCGACACAGCTGGTCCAGGATATCCTATCCTCAGAAGAATTTGGCTTTATGACTCAGGTTCAGGAAATTCTCCACGCCTACGGCATTGATCTGCCAGAGAACGAACGAGCCTATCTGGCGATGCACTTACATGGTGAAAGGAACCTGTTTCAGGATGAAAATGACGCTAAGGGACTGGGTTTCGAACTTGAAGGTCTGATCAGGGAAGTGATCTATCTCACCGGGAAAAAACTCAATGAGAAAATCATTTGTGATGAGAATTTGCTGAGGGGTCTGATCCAGCACATTAATCCGGCATTGTACCGCCTGACAATGGGGCTGGAAGTAAGAAATCCGATCATCAATGAGATCCGGCACTACTATAAGCGACTCTATAATGCGGTCTCTTATGCGTGTCGGCATGTTTTTTCAAAATATAACTTAACGATACCCATCAATGAAGTTGGGTATATAACAATGCATATCGGTGCTGCCCTCGAACGTCAGCAAAAAAATGAGAAAAAAATCAGTATGCTCATCATTTGCCCCAATGGTATGAGTACGGCCAAAATGCTGTATCACAAAATTAGGAATGAGTTTGCCAATCTTGAAACCATCGAGATATGTTCCTTACGGGATATGCATGATAAGATCAAAAACGACTATACCATGGTAGTTTCAACTGTCAACATCGAGCATAAAATCGCGCCAGAGCTAGTGGTGATATCTCCTTTTCTGCCGAAAGAAGATATCGAGAAAATCAAGACGATAATTAATAAGATGGTGAAAGAGGGTGTCCTGCAAAAGGATGTATCTTTACCGATGAGCGAACCCGACGAAACTGAAAGAGATTTTGAGGTGGCCAATACCATGCTCAAGAATTTTCAGCTTAAAGATTTGATGGCCGAGACATACCATGATACAATTCGGGAAATTGTCGTGGAAATACACGCATCTCACTTGATTGCAGACAAAGAACGCATTCATCATTTGATTGCAAAACGAGAAGAAAAAGGGAATGTTATTATCCCTGGACGTCATGTAGCTCTCCTCCACTTTCGTGCGGAAGAAATTTCGGCACCGTTTGTAGGTGCCTATCGGCTCAAAAACTTTATCAAAACCAAAGGAATTGGGTACTCTTCTGAAGAAGTCGATACCTTCCTCGTTATGCTTGCTCGCAAAGATGAAAGCAATTACATTCTTGAACTGCTCGGAAAAATCAGTGTTGCGATGGTAGAAAATGATCTCTTTGCCGAGGTTT
Source organism: Peptococcaceae bacterium BRH_c23 (assembly GCA_000961805.1). Next base: position 4,676 of record LADV01000020.1, read on the forward strand.
TGCGTTTCGGAGATTTGAAAGATATACGTAGTGAACTAGTCGAGATACTAAATAAGGAGGAAGAGTAGTGGATCTTGCAATATTTAATGAAAACAATATAGAACTTAACCTGGCTCGTGAATCGAAAAGTGCTGCCATTTTAAGAGCGGGCGAACTTCTCAGAATGAATGGGTATATCCGAAGTGAATACTTGGAAGGGATGGAAAAACGCGAGCAGAGTTTGACGACTTATGTCGGTAATGGTGTAGCCATTCCGCATGGCTTGCCGGAATATATTCCCTATATCCTGAAGTCTGGGCTCGTTATGCTCCAATATCCAGAGGGCGTTGATTTCGGTGAGGGGAATACAGCCTATGTTTTGATTGGAATCGCGGGCAAAGACGATGAACATCTTGAGCTTCTTTCGACCATTGCACTGGTTTGTCAGGATGAAGAGAATGTAACTCGGCTTAAACTAGCCTCAAGCAAGCAAGAAGTTATGCAGATTCTGGCTGGCGGTGATGCATAAGATGATCAAAACTGTCACCTTGAATGCCGCTATCGACAAAACCGTTGAAGTTCAAGATTTTCGCTTGGGGGCTGTTAGCCGAATCTCAAAACTTCAGTTGGATGCCGGAGGGAAAGGAATTAATGTCTCCAAGGTCATCCAGGCGTTGAACGGGAAAAGTATTGCAGTGGGTGTCCTGGCAGGGCGTAATGGAGAATTTATTCAAGCCGAAATCGAGCGCAGGGGGATAGCTCATGATTTTCTCTATGTTGAAGGGGAGACTCGCACTAACTTAAAAGTTGTGGATCCTGTGAACTCATCCTTTACAGATATCAACGAACCTGGAACCATGATTTCTGAGGATGATCTTAAACAACTTGAAGAAAAGATTTTTAAAGATCTTGGTTCCGAGACGAGCTTAGTTCTCTCGGGCAGTGTCCCCAGCTCTGTCCCCTCCTCCTTATACCGACAATGGTTGGAACGAGCTAAAGCACTTGGTGGAAAAACGTTTTTGGACGCGGAAGGCGAGTTGCTCCGCGAAGGACTTAAAGCAAAACCTTTTCTTGTTAAGCCTAATCTTTATGAGCTAGAACACCTTGTTGGGCACAAACTCTCTCGCCTTGAGGATGTGGCGGCGGCTGCCCGTAACTTGCTGAGACAAGGGGTGGAAGTGTTGGTGGTTTCACTGGGCTCCGAGGGTGCACTATTTGCCTATCAGGAGCAGGTCATTCATGCCGAAGGTCTGCCGATAGAGGTTAAAAGTACAGTGGGAGCGGGAGATGCTATGGTGGCTGCCCTGACCCTTGTCCCGGCAGGTGAGGATTATTTGGCTCGAGCTGTTCGCTGGTCAATAGCAACCAGCGCGGCACAAGTTACTACCCCAGGAACTCAACCGCCGGAGCTGAGTAAAGTGCTTTCCTATCTGGACCAAGTGCGCTATCACCTTCTTGCTTAAAACACCACCGCGATAAATGATAAGAGCTTATTATCAGGATAAGAAACAAACCTGGCTAGTATAGCCTGAAGCTTTGCTATTTTAAATGACATCTGGAGGGTAAACTAATGAAAACTAAAGCTGTGCGCTTATATAATGAAAAAGACCTTCGTCTAGAAGAGTTTGAACTGCCGGAGATTACGGATGAAGAAATCTTGGTTGAAGTCATCTCGGACAGTGTCTGCATGTCGACCTATAAAGCAGCGATTTTGGGCAAAAGACACAAAAGAGTACCTCAAGATGTGGATGTTCATCCGATCATTGTTGGACATGAGTTTGCCGGCAATATTGTGAAAGTTGGAGAAAAATTGAAGGGGCAGTTTAAGGAAGGAAATAAGTTTGCCCTGCAACCTGCTTTAAATTACAAGGGCAGCATGTGGTCTCCCGGCTATTCTTACCGCTATTTTGGTGGGGACGCCACCCATAATGTGATTCCCCGCGAGGTTATGGAGATCGGCTGCTTCCTTAACTATCAAGGAGAAACCTATTATGAAGCTTCTTTAGCGGAACCGATGTCTTGTATAATCGGTGCTTTCCACGCCAGCTATCACACGAGTATGGGAAGTTATGAACATCGCATGGGGATCGTAGAAGGCGGCAAAATGGCGCTGTTGGGAGCTGCCGGACCAATGGGTTTAGGGGCCATTGATTATGCTCTGCATGCTGAGCGACGCCCCTCCCTGTTAGTGGTCTCGGATATCGATGAAGAGAAAATTGCCCGGGCTCGCACAATTTTCACGGCAGAAGAAGCCAAGGAATGCGGGGTGGAGTTGGTATTTGTCAATACGCAAGGGGTGGACGATGTTCCAGCTCACTTGCGTGCCTTGACAGGCGATGCTGGTTTTGATGATGTCTTTGTCTTTACACCGGTTAAACCATTGGTTGAACAAGGGGACAAGATTTTGGGGCGTGACGGCTGTCTCAACTTTTTCGCCGGCCCGACAGATCCCCAATTCGGCGCGGAACTGAACTTGTATAACGTTCATTATGGATCGACCCATATCATGGGAACAACTGGTGGAAATACGGCGGATCTGCTTGAATCTCTGAAGATGACGGAAGAGAAGAAAATCAATCCTGCTGTGATGGTTACGCACATTGGCGGCTTGGATGCTGTGGCGGAGACTGTCTTAAACTTACCCAATATTCCCGGGGGGAAAAAACTGATTTACACGCATATTACTATGAAATTAACAGCCATTGAAGATTTTGCGGTGCTGGGCGTCACTGAGCCACACTTTGCACGTCTGGCGGAGATCGTTAGCAAGAATAAGGGGTTATGGTGTGCGGAAGCAGAACGTTATCTTCTCGAGAGATGGGAGGACTAGTCATGCTTACTCGTGAATTGACCATTAACAACAAATCGGGACTTCATGCTCGCCCGGCAACTTTGTGGGTTCAAACAGCAAGCCGTTTTCGCAGTAAAATCAAAATTAAACGCGGGGGCTCCGTCGTCGAGGGCAAAAGTATTTTAGGGATTCTTTCTCTGGGACTGTCGGCGGGTAGCGTTTTTGAGCTCTTGGTTGAGGGCGAGGATGAAACGGAAGCCGTTGCTACTTTAGAACAATTAATGATTGATCTTGAAAACCAAGACAGGTAGGTAGATTCTATGAATGAGAAGATTTGGCGTGGACTTGGAGTTTCGGCGGGACGAGCAGCAGGCCCAATTTGGTACTTGAAAGAATTTCAAGCGGACGCAGCGCGCGAAACTCCCACAGATAGATCTGTGGAAGAGGAACTGGCACGTTTACAACAAGCTATTACTCGTACGGAACGGAATTTAACCAGCCTGGAAGAGCAAGTCAAAGCTGAACAAGGTGAGGAAGTAGCACAAATTTTTGCCGCGCACAAACTCTTACTCAGTGACCCCTCGTTTATTGGTGAAGCCCAACAGCGCTTACAGAAGGGGCAGTTAAGCGCTGAACAGGCTCTCCGAGAAGTGGCGGAGGAAGCGATGCAAATGTTGCGTAGCCTAGAAGACCCGTACTTTCAAGAGCGTGCCGTGGATGTACAGGATGTTTTGGTACAATTACTGCGGAACCTTCAGGATACTCAAGAAAAGGTTTCTGACTTATTTCCGAAAACAGGGAATTATGTTGTTCTGGCCGATGAGTTAACTCCTGCCCAAACCATTGCCTTGCCAAAGGAGCGAGTGCTTGGCTTCATTGTACGCCAAGGAGGAAAAACCTCTCATACGGCAATTTTGGCACGTACCTACGGGATTCCAGCTCTCGTGGGTGTCGCTGAAGGCTGGGAAGATCTAAGGGTTCAAAAATGGATTGAGCTGGACGGAGAGGAAGGTTGGGTTCGCCTTTCAGCCGAAGGTCACATAACCTCTGCTGACAACGGGTTATGGGAAGAGGATATTTCTTCGCAAAGTGGCTCTCTTCAAGGAATGATTTTAGCTGCCAATATAGGTAGCCCGGGTGATTTGCCACTTGTGCAGAAGTTTAAGGCCCAGGGTATCGGGTTATATCGAACTGAGTTCTTATTTATGGGAGAGAATCTTCCTAGTGAAGAAGAACAAGTTGAAGCTTATCGCCAGGTGATTGCATCCTGTGCGCCCCAACTGACCGTAATCAGGACATTAGATATCGGGGGAGATAAAAAAGCCCCCGCCCTGCAACTTCCGCAGGAGAAAAATCCCTTTCTTGGAGTACGGGCGCTTCGACTCACTTTGCGGCGTCCCGAACTTTTCCGTCAACAGCTGCGGGCCATATGGCGAGCAGCAGCTTCCGGCCCCACGGCTATTATGTTTCCTATGATAGCGACACTGGAGGAACTCGCTCAGGCCAAGGAAAACCTATGGGCCGCTCGAGACGAAGTTTTGCAGGACGGTCATCCGGTTGGAGAACTTCAGATCGGGATGATGATTGAAATTCCCTCAGCCGCCTGGCTAGCAGATAAGTTTGCTGCTAAAGTTGACTTCTTCTCGATTGGCACGAATGATTTAACCCAATATATGCTGGCAGTAGATCGGGAAAACACGGAACTAGCGGAACTCTACCAGCCTTATCATCCGGCTGTTTTGGGTATGATTGCCCGCGTCAGTCAAGCTGCGCTCCGGAGCGGGATCTGGACGGGCGTCTGTGGAGAGGCAGGAGGAGAAGCACTTTTAGCCCCCTTTTTTAGCGCAGTCGGCATCAAAGAACTGAGCATGGCACCGGGTTCTTTAGCTAAAGTCCGTACTACGTTGGCGAAACTGGAATTATCGCTTGCAGAAAGAGAAAAATTAGTGGAATCCGTTCTAGCCTGTGCTAGTACTGCTGAAGTTCAAGAAGTGCTCCAGTCATTTTACCCTCTGTCCTAGTGAACGGAGGGAGGAGGGTTAGAGTGTTAACAATTAGCCAGTTAGTGGAGGAATTTGCTTTTAGAGTCATCGCCGGGCAAGTGGGCTTGAATAAGGAAATCACAGATTACAGCCTCAAGCGCCCTAGCGCTGAATTAGTAGGCTACCTGACCTACCTTACCCCGCAGAGAATCCAGATTTATGGCCGTTCTGAGCTTGGTCTTTTCCAACAACTTTCGCCAGATCTTCGTTATGAGAATCTGGCGAAGGTTATGCTCCAAGAAGTCCCCTGTATTATCGTAACCCGGGGGTTGCCGATTCCTCCTGAATTTATCCAACTGGCACAAGAGCGGGGTATCCCTCTGCTGACCAGCGAACGTTCCACCACTCAGCTCTATTATTTGCTCATTCATTTTCTAGCCAATCGGCTGGCACCCTCCACGTTGGTTCACGGTGTTCTGGTCGATGTCTACGGGGTGGGCGTGCTGATCACTGGGGAAAGCGGCATTGGAAAGAGTGAAACAGCCTTAGAACTGATTCGGAGCGGACATTTATTGGTAGCTGACGATGCCGTTGAGGTACAGCGGGTAGACGAGGAAAATTTGCGTGGCAGAGCACCTCAAACCATCCGCCATCTCCTTGAAGTGAGAGGTCTCGGTATCTTGGATGTCACGAAGTTGTTTGGCGCAGGTGCTGTTCGTGAAGAAAAAGAACTCCATCTGCTCGTGGAATTAGAGGAATGGGAAGAAGGTAAGCATTACGACCGCTTGGGCCTTGATCCTCCTCAAACCTCAACTATTCTTGGTATCCCCGTCCCCAAAGTGACGGTTCCAGTACGACCAGGACGTCAGCTCGCTTCCATCATCGAGGTCGCTGTCATGCAAAACCGTTTGCGTAGCAGGCGAGCGTGAGAGAGTTCGCTAGCTAGGCTCGCAATCTCACGCTTACTCACTCTTCTTCCCCTTATTTTGTTATTAAGATATCTACGTTGAGTAGAGACTTCCCCATGGGAAGTCGTAGAGGCTCAATTAATGATAACTGGGCGCTCTATCGGGAAGGTAACTAATGTTAATGCTATTCAATCTTACGATTGGGATTTTTCAGGTGGCATTTGCAACACCTATTTCTTCAAAATTCAAGGTGTTACGGTTCGAAGCAAATACTATGGTTCGAGTTTATCCAGTGACATTGACATTCTCCTTGTTATCTTCTTTTATATCACTGACTACACTGTCCTTAGCCGTTTTGAATTCCCGCAGAGCTTTCCCCACCGAACGACCCACGTCAGGCAACTTACCTGGTCCAAAAATGATCAGAGCCATCACCAAGATAATCACTAATTCCGGAAAACCAAGACTGGGCATGATCTATACCTCCTTATTTTCATCTACCGAACCCCGTAACACCGGGATGGGTGGCAATAAACTCCTTATCAATTCCTTTCTCCGGACTAATCACATGTACGGCACAACCAGTGCACGGATCAAAGGAGTGGATAATCCGCAACAATTCGATCGGTCGCGCCGGATCCGCTACTTGGGTGCCGATCAAAGCCTGTTCTAAGGCCCCGGGGACTCCCTTATCATCCCTGGGGGATGCATTCCAGCAGGTAGGGGTAATTACCTGGTAGGAACTTATTTTTTGGTTACTAATGTTTAGCCAATGACCCAGTCCTCCCCGAGGAGCATCCGTTAACCCAATGCCGGTACCGGAATTAGGTGGGGTAGTAATTTTTTTATAAGCACTAGGTCCAGGAACAAGCTAATTCATCCATCCCGTAAGGGCTTCCGCAATCTTTTGGGTTTCCAGAGCCCGAGCTTTAATGCGGTCCATAACAGACACCTTGCCATTGTAATAACCGTTTATATTCATCCGGGCTAAGGGACCAAGTTCATACACCTGTTCTTCATAACGGGGCGCCTTTAACCAGGTGTAAGCTCCGCTTTTACCGTAAGCAGGAGTTGTTTGGCCCTTCGCCGGGTTTAAGCCACTGGGGCTGGAATAGTACGAATACTGAACATATTCACTAATTTTCTCGGGATCCACACTTTCACTTACACCTTGGGCGAGTCGTCCACTCTTAAACAGCATACCGTCTGCCTGATCAAAAACACCATAACTGAGGAAATTGCCCGGGCCTTGACCTATAGTAAAGTAATCGCTGTATGCGCTCGTTAAGATCTCTACATCCGGCAAATATTTATTGTTTATAAAGTCTTTGACGGTTGCCAGGTAGCTCTTCATTTGAGTTATTAGCCCGGCCTCGAGGGGCATCGTTACGCCACCGGGAGCTATACTCATTACGTGAGGTACCCTACCGGCTAGGATAGCTACCATTTCCTGTGCCTGACGACGGACTTTTAGGCCTTCCAAGTAATTATTGATTAGGCGTTGAGTGTTCGAACTATTGATCCGCATGTCCACATCATACCCGGGTGACCAAGGATTCAGTTGGGGACCAATAATATAATCCATTAAACTCAAATGATAAAAATGCAGGATATGGTCTTGTAAATAGTTTCCTGCCTGAATGACAGTACGCTGCAAAGTGGCTTGTGAACTTGGTGTAAAACCCATGGCTTGTTCATTGGCTTTAACCGAAGCAATGGCATGGGAGACAGGGCAAACCCCGCAAATCCGTTGCGTAATGTGGATCGCATCCCAAGGATGTCGATCCTTCAAGATGTTTTCCATATCCCTAAACAAGTTACCTGTCATATAGGCCGTAGTGACTTTATTGCTGCTGTCCAGCTCTACCTTTACTTTTAAGTGACCTTCTACCCTGGTTACCGGGTCTATAGTAATAGTATTTGGCATAATTCTGATTCCTTTCTTAAGTTAAGTTACTAATCAGCTAGTTTTATACTAATACGACTTTGATTTAGACTTGATTGAATTCACGATGCTGGAACTCTGGTTAGAACTCGTGCCACCGGAGTCCATTCCACCAGAGCCCATTCCTCCAGAACCCATGTCGCCTGAGCCCATGCCACCGTAATAAAAAGGCCCTTCTGGAAAACTCGGGGAAGCGCAACTTATGCACTGCATGTCAGCCTTATCAATGCACCAGTTCACACCGTTATTCCATTTAAGGAGGGGACAGCTGAAAGTAGTTTCAGGTCCTTTACAACCAATCCCTCTATAGCAGCCAAAAGCACCGTATTGATCCACCATTTCTGTATGACGGCGAGGACAATTATTGTGGACTGTAGTTGGGTAATATTGAGTTGGCCTACCATAACTATCTAATTTAGGAAGGCCTTTGGTTAACAAAGTTACTACCGTTCCAACCATGGTTTCCGGATGAGCCGGGCAAGCCGGCAAATTTATGATTGGGTTCCGTGTTCTCCCATTCAAAACTTCTTTTACTGTCTTAATACCTGTGTAAGTAGACGGTTTGACTACTCCGCCAAAAGAAGCACACGTGCCTATAGCCAAAATATATTTCGCTTTTGGTCCTAATTCATTAACCGCATCGAGCATAGTCCAATTTTTTCCTTTTTGTCTGCGATGACACAGTAATTACCATTTGTGCTTGTCGGAATACCACCTTCGATACAGAGAATAAATTCCCCATTATAATTAGTGGATGTGTCAATAATTGAAGTAACCGCCAGATCACCGACTGCGGTGGCCAGATTAGGATGATACTTAACGCTGATTTGGTTCAACAGCACATCATCGATTGTGGTCGGCTGGGTGGCGTTAAGTAGAGAAATAGAACAACCCGTACACATTGAACCTTGTAGCCATATAACCGGTGGGCTGGTGCTTGCAGCCAAAACCTCCTCTACTTTGATTAAATCTAAAGAAGTAAGTCCTAAGGCCACAGCAGATCCGGCAGCCCACTTCATAAAATCTCGTCGACTAATTTGCATACAATAACCTCCATTTTATAAGCAGTTTATTAGATTAATATGTTTTTTATCGAATCTGTAAAGTTTAGGGTCACCTCCTATCCATATTCAAATAATAGACTATTAGTTTGAATATCCTTTGAACAAAAGTTAACGTTTTTGTAATATTTGAGTGATTGTTACGATTAACCATTATGTATGCCGTAAGATGGAAAGAAAGTTATACGAAAAAGCAGGTAAAATCTGCTTTTTTATACAATTTTCAATAAATTATAGGTGGCTGAGTTGCTCTGTTGCGCATAAAAAAATCAGACAGCATTTAATGCTGCCTGTTCTCTTTGGCGGACCGTAAAATCAAGCCGCCCAATCAAATCGATACTTACTTATTTTGCAGTATATCACGACGGCGGTTAAATTCTTCTGTATCAATTTCACCGCGAGCATACCGTTCACGTAAAATGTCCATAGCATTTCCTTCACCCGTCTCAATTGGGGCGTGTTTGCCGATTCGCCGAAATAGATAAACCCCAAGGACGAACAAGCCTACCCAAAAGATCATTTGGATTGCCATACCGATTAAGCCCATCCACCAATAACCCCCACCGTAAGTACCATAGCCGCCCCATCCATGCATCATTGTTTGTATTCCTCCTTAAATTTATAAAGATAATTGAATCATGAATTAGGCCTACACATTATAGCTTATTTTTTACAAAGTTAAATAAGAAAATGCAACCTATCATAATTAATTAGGCATTTTCTAGATGTAAAACCTTCCAGAATAAGTATGAGATCCCCCAGCTAAAGATGAACAGAACAACCAGTACATAACCCATATTGCCAAAGTTCAAATTCATAACCCACTGCCATTGGCCGTGGTTTAACCCTAGTTTAGCGATAAGAATTTGCCCCAATTCAACAATTCCAATTAACAAGGCAGCAACAACGGACAGTCCTGTGACTGTAAGGTTGTAATAGATTTTGCGCAAAGGGGTGGAAAAGGCCCAGTTATAGGATGTGGTCATAAATACTCCATCAGCGGTGTCCATTAAACTCATACCCGCCGCAAACAGCATTGGCAGAGCCAAAACTGCACCCACTGGGATCGATTGAGTAGCCGCGTTAGCTGAGATAGCAAGCAAGGCCACCTCTGATGCCGTGTCAAAGCCCAATCCAAATAGAAAACCAAGCGGGTACACATGCCAGCTCTTAGTGATAAGGCGGTAAAGTGGTCCACAGAAACGGGATATTAGCCCTCTGTTTAAAAGAAGTTGGTCTAAGTTATCTTCATTATAGTTACCTTCACGCATTTGTCTAAACAGCCGATGAAGATCGGCCCAAATATACAGGTTTAAAATTCCGATGAGAATCAAAAAGCCTCCTGAGACAGCAGTACCAATCAGACTACCTACTTCTTTCAGCTCTGGTATGTTTTGTTGTGCCCAATTCATCGATACCACTGTAACTATGGTCATAACCAAGACGACTGACGAATGGCCCAGCGAGAAATAGAAGCCTATTCCTGTAGGGTCTGATTTTTCCTGTACCATTTTACGTACTGTATTATCTATGGCCGCAATATGATCTGCATCAAACGCATGCCTTAACCCAAGGGTATAAGCTAAGAAGCCAAGTCCCAACAATTGTGGATAATTGCCAGCGTTAAAAAACAGTAAACTCAGTCCTAGTATGTGTATTCCTAATACGGCACTGCCGTAGCGGAGCCACTTGGCTTTGCTTATTCTGTCATATTTACGATCAGTCATGATATTAACCCTCTTTCCCGATAGTTTAAATACTTCTGTTATTTCTTAGTGAATAAAAAGGCCATGAAGGAATCACCAGGCTTTGGCCTGTTTTCTCAACCTTCATGGTCTTAGCTTCTTGGTATATAGTTTATCCCGCGACCTGTTATTATGCTGGGAACGGTGTTCAGGAAAGCAATCTTGCACTTCAGGCTACTGCCTCTTTTTCAACTAAGTCTATCAGCCGAGGTAGCATCGTTACCACTTCTGGTGACAGTCCTAGTGATTCCTTAATCTCCTTTGGTTCAATGCCGATGATGATAACCTCGGGATTTTTCTCCATCAATCCAGCGAGTCTAACCAAATCAAGGATTTGTGTATCATGCAGGGAGATCTCTGAACCGGTATAATTACCTAACTGTTCGGGCTTAAGGCGATATACTGTACCTGGGGGATGCCCCCCGGACAGACTGTCCACCACAATAACCCTCTCATTAGTCAGAAACAACTCCAGCATATCCAAGGTGGAGGTACCCCCATCGACTAAATCTACATGAGGTAAGGATCCTTTCACCTGCAGTTCCTGAACCACCCGCACACCTATCCCGTCATCTCTTAAGAGAATATTTCCTATGCCAAGGACTGCCGTCTTTTTCATCTGCCAACCTCCATCTTGATCTATACACTACTTGATTTTATATATTTAAAATCATACCTCTTGTACAAATGACTGTTTTTTTCTTGCGGAAACTCTTTTATAGCTAGAAATCAGCAAAATGCTCAATTCGTATAAACCAAGTACCGGAAGACTGGCTGCAACTAAAGTGAAGACATCCGGTGTCGGAGTAAGTAGAGCGGTAACTATGACAACCGCAAGGAATGCCACTTTCCGTTTTTCTTTCAGTGTTTTGGAACTAATGATTCCCACTAAAGCCAGAACGCCCATGATTAACGGTAATTCAAAGACTGCCCCCATCGCTATAATCAGCATGATTACAAAGGAAAAGTAGAGGCTAGCTGATAAGGTCGCCACCATATACTGTTGACCTGTGTTTAATAAAAACTTTAGTGTCATGGGAATGATGACCATATAACCAAACAAGACACCCGCTGCAAAGAGAATTGTGGCGACAGGGATTACCCAATAAACGATTCTCCTTTGAGCATCGGTGAGTAAAGGAGCTGCAAGACGGATGGACTGCCAAAGGATTAAAGGGAAGCACACGATGAAGGCACTGAAAAACACCACCTTTATTTTGGCCATGAACCCTTCCACAGGGCTGAGAAAAACCAGTTCCCGTTGGCCCAGAGGTTCGGTTAATAACTCCACTAAAACATCAGCCTTAAGATAGAATACCAAAGTGACCACCATCAGCGCCAAAATAGACAAGGCTAAGACTTTGCGCGCTCGCTCCAACCGATCAATGATTTTGACGTAATTAATAATCATGCTTTCTCACCCCGCTTTTGCTACCATAATTCTACTGTTTTCAATTCTCCCCATCTGCTACATCTTGATGTTTGTGATTATGAGACATAAATTTCATCATTACTAAATGCCCTAATGGACAAGCCAATATTAACAACACCGATAATCCATTTTATACACCTGAACTTTGCAGGTTTGACGATGACAGTACTCCTAGCAGAATAATCGGCACCAAACAGCATAATAACATTAGGATACCATGTGATAAATGTCCACCTTTATTTTTCATTTTACGCCCTCTCTTTCATAGCCTCACGTTTCTTGCGAATATCTCTGATAGGATAATCTTTTTTTATACTTCCTATTTCCTTGGTCAGCGTTTATCCATTATGCTCATGATTACCTGTGAATTCTTTTGTCTCATGCATAGTTAACATTTTCTTTCTTCATCTTAATTTTTTCCATAAAGTAAATAACCCAAATGCTCGATTCGTAGAGAAGAAGTACTGGGGCACAAATGGCCACTAGAGTTAAAACGTCTGGGGTAGGTACGATCAGTCCTATGAGGAGAAGGACTCCAATGTAGCCATATATTCTCGTATTTCTAAGCTTTCTGGATTTTACTAAGCCCAGCCGGCTGAGGGCTATCATTACGATGGGAATTTCAAAAAACACACCCATAGCAAGTGATAATAATAATAGGAAAGAAAAATATTTAACACCAAGAAGCATAGGGTTAAGGTAGCCCTCCCCAACCCCCATAAAAAATCGTAGTACCAAAGGGAAAATCACTTGATTACCGAAGCCTGCTCCCAAAGCAAAAAGGATCAAACCCGGCGGAATGGCAAAGAAAATTGTCTTCCGTTCTTGTCGAGTACAGCCTGGCATAATAAACGCTATGGCCTGGTAAATAAGCACCGGCAGGCTAACCATAATCCCCCCTACGACTGCTATTTGAATAGTTGTAAAAAAGCCATCAGCAGGACCGGTAAAGTACAGTTGCTTTCCACTTAATGGAGCCGTAAGCCACATGATAACTTTATTCATATTTAGATAAATCACGGTGGTGCCGGCGAGCAGCGCCACAAATGAAATAATGAGTCGGTATCTAAGCTCCCCCAAATGATCTGTCACTGTCATTTGCTTATCCATATGCCCCTCCTTTTCGAGGAAATTTTTATAATATATTTACCAAATCTCATACCTCAGGATTTTCTCGATACTTGAATTATAAATGACCAATTTGAAGAACCCTTGAATAAAATTTAACGTTTTTGTAACATTATCATTGATAACTTTTAAGTCCGTTTCCTTTTCTACTTACTTGGATTAGTTTCAAAGACAAATAACCTTATATCCTTGTTTTATCAGGATATAAGGTTACTAGGTTATTAGGTTATTAGGTTTCTAACAGATACGCGGCAGTTGATCAACTACAAGGACATCAACAATCCTCTTTCCACCAATGCCTGTCTTAAGGTACACTTTACCGACAGGGCCATCCACCACTTCACCGATTACCGCAGCATCCTGCCCCAGCGGGTGTTTTCGAATGACATTCAGAGCTGCCTCAACCTGCGGTTGCGGCACCACGGTCAGAAACTTACCTTCGTTTGCCAGATATAGAGGGTCTAATCCTAAGATATCACAGGCTGACTTCACACTTCCCTGAACGGGCAGGGAATCCTCATCTAAAGCAATACCCACACCGCTCTGCACGGCAATTTCATTGAGAGTCGTCGCTACTCCACCCCGTGTAGGGTCCCTTAGCACCCTAATACCTGGCACGTCCAACAATAACTCTTGGATTAACCCGTTGAGCGGAGCACAGTCACTGCGGAGAAGATTATTGAAATTAAGTTCCGACCGCCTGGCCATAATGGTCATGCCATGGTCGCCTATCGTACCATTAATGATGATCTTATTCCCTGGTCTAGCGTAACTTCCTGACACATCAGCCCCAGGAAGTATGACCCCTATACCTGCCGTATTGATAAAAAGCTGGTCAGCACAACCTTTAGGCACGACCTTCGTATCACCGGTAACAATTAGCACACCGGCTACTTTAGCCGTATCTGCCATAGACTGAACAATTTGCCTAAGGCTTGCCATCGGAAACCCTTCTTCGATAATAAAGCCTGCACTTAAATACAAGGGTCGGGCACCGCTCACAGCTAGATCATTGACTGTTCCACAAACGGCCAGTTTCCCGATGTCTCCGCCAGGGAAACTCAGGGGAGAGATTACATAACTATCTGTGGTAAACGCAAGTCTCTCCCCGGGTGTCGAAAATCCGGCTGCATCGTTCATCTCATCAAGTAAGTCATTACGAAAATAGTGATGGAAAAGCTCTTTCACAAGTCTCTGGGTGTATTTGCCGCCGTTACCATGACCGAGCAATACTTTTTCTTCCATACGTTCCTCCTTAAATAGCTAGGACACCAGAACAAGAACACTCATCTGTGTACTTATCCAAGCGCCAAGTAACTTCTACACGAGTCTCTGGGAGTCTTCCCTGGCCCACAGGGTCCGCGATCACACGGCGCGACGCCTTTGCGTAAGTCGTAGCCAAACTCGGCTTTAATCCGCTTTCATAAAGCAGGGCGGGAAACAGGGACGTTTCCCGCCGACCATGCGACAAGGTCCCCTCCCGCCATCCTTGGCTCCGGTGACACTAGACCATCCATGGTCGTCGGATGTCGCTTTGGTCGGAACACTCACCCGTGTTCCGCCCTGCCCGCTTGCATAACGGATTGAAGCCCAAGTTTGGCACGACGAGCGCACGGCTGAGCAAGTGTCTCGCGACCTACCTTTACTGATGGTACTTATAATAAGCACCACAGGTGCCCTCTGAGGAAACCATGCACGGCCCTACAGGTTTTTCTGGATTGCATACGGTTTTAAATAAAGAGCAATCGGGAGGGGTTTTTTTTCCTTTGAGAATCTCGCCGCATAGGCAACCTGCTGGACCGGCGTTTTGGCTTTCCTCTAGGCCAAAAACTAAGCGCGCGTCGTAGTTCGAGTATTCCGGCTTGAGTACTAGGCCGGACCCTGGTATCGTTCCTATACCCCGCCAGGTGACGTCTGCTAA
>LADV01000013.1 GCA_000961805.1 Peptococcaceae bacterium BRH_c23
ACTACGGGTACGTCTGACTTCTCACAATGCATAGTTGACCACTTAGAGTACCACTCCTTGCAGGTCAGGTTACCGTTCCACGGGCACTGCGAGATCTCCCGGGGTCATCCTACTTGCCTCCCTGTGAACTCGACCGTCTTAACTAATTTGGCTTTTTCCATTTATCGGGCTTTCTCACATCTTGCAAAGTTACCCACCAAACCAGCCAGCATCGGTTCGCTTTCGCTCCGTTCCACAGTTTGCCTTCAGACCCTCCGGACCCCTCCTCACGGACGACGCCCTGTCTGTTAGCTAGTGCTTCCGAATGGAATCGGCGCACAGAGGAACTTTAATCCTCCAATACAAATAGAACTGCCCGGCGCACAAGAAGACACCCACTTCTATTTAACTATACTAAGAAAAGGGATAGTAGTCATAGTAGTCTATGAACGAGCTATCCCTTATTTCTTTACTGTGTTTACAGCTTAACTATACTAAATAAACAACGTAGCCATAGTAAACAACGTAACCAGAATGTCCTAGGTTGAGTGATCGAACTATCGGGTTAGTTGTCCGGGTGCCACGAGGGATACCGGAGCCGAAGGCGAGGATATGCTCGCTGGCATCCCATGGACAACAGCGCATGTAACAAGCTTAAGGACCGAAGGGACATTTTCCTCCGCAGAGGACAAATGTTCCTTCTGGCTAGCGCCGAGCGTCGTATCCCCCTCCCGTCAGTCTACGTTCTTCCCCATGCTATTAGTGCGTTGTTGACATGTAAACAACGTGAGAACCGCTTTGTGATGCGGCTTCTCTCTTCGTTAGTATAGATAATCCAATGAAGTGGGTGTTACTTATTTTGCTTCGGTGGGGGTAGATATCCTACGGGCTACAGTGTTTTTTGGGGTTAGCCCTTCGGCATTAGTCTATCCTACGCCGACAGGTATTCCTTTTGGGATCGCGGCTTCGGCGATACTCTCCGCCGGAGACTATCGTACCGGAGACTAATGTCTCCTTCGCCGCGAAGTATTCCTTTTGGGATTAGGCGGCTCGGCGAAACCTATCCTCAGCGCGATCGTATTCGTTAAGGGCCATGCGCTTCAGCGATACTCTATCCTACGCCGATAGGTATTTCTTTAGGGATTGCGGCTTCGGCGATACTCTCCACTGGAGACTATCGTCACAGGAAGCTTTCGTCACCGAAGTCTCGATGTTCAGCTTTAGCTGAACGAGTTCACTGAAAACAAAAAAAGTCCGGAATAATTCCGGGCTACATTGTGAGGCATATCTTTTTTCATTATTTAGTTCCTTTGTGTTTGCTCAAACTATATACTTCATTCAATAGTATGTCCAACTCACGGCTAGATGTGACTACTTCTTCAGAAGTCAGCTCATTACATAAGGCAAGTCTATTTAGTTGATCGCGTTTCTTTTCAACGGCATTTAGTAAATCTGATAGCTCCAGTAAATCCTCCTTCATTAAATCACCTTCCTCACCTTCCAGTAAGCTAAACTACAAATGCTTAATGGAATAAGGTTAATCCGTTTAATGATATAAGAGACACTTGAGAATGCATTATGATATACTTGGAAAAATGCCTATAAAATTTTAAAACACAACAACTATCTACTCATCATCACCTCTAAGAATTCGCAAATAATTCATATTCTTTATTTAGTTATATTATAACTTTGTCCAATTAGCAAGGAATTATAATCTATAAATCCCTTGTATTTTGTAGATATATGGAAGATCTCCACAGGTTCATGAATTTTATTCCCAATCTCACTCAAAATCTTTACGTTGCTAGGCAAAGTTTCTGGTATGAGGTTGAACAAGTGCGAATTAGTAAGTTTTAAGCCCTCAGCGGAGAATAATGTAGGATTAAATCCTTCGAGTTTATCAAATTCAAAGAAGACACCCACTTCTATAAGTAGGTGTCCTTATTTTGCTTCGGTGGGGGTAGAGTCCCACCGAAGTCTCGATGTTCAGCTTTAGCTGAACGAGTTCACTCAGCGATAATGGATAAAATAGCTGCTGAGGTGATTATTTTGAAATATAATGTTGGGCTGAGCAAATTGTAAGAATTATGATCGGAATATTAATCGTTCTTTTTGGTTACTATCCGAACAAAAGCCGACAAGAGCAAAGAAAAGCCTAACCGGCATACCCCATAGGGTGCTCTTAAATATCTTCACTAATGGGAAATTCAAGATCAGTCTTTGCTGCCGTCTTCATCTTTAAGTCCAGAATGACCTCATACAAAGTGTTAAGCTCTATGATTTCAAGATTTTTATATCTCGAAGAATCTCTTAGAGTGTTCTTGGCTATGTAGACACGTTTGAATCCCATTCGGTCTATTTCCCGGATGCGGGCTTCGATCGAAGGGACCTTTTTTAGTTCTCCAGTGAGGCCGACATCCGCCACAAAAACAGTATCATTGGGAATCGGTTTGTCTTTCACCGATGATACTATACACATGATAATGGCTAAGCTTACTGATTGTTCTTTGAGTTGAAGACCACCTGTTGTTTTGATAACCACATTTTTATCGTAGAGGTTGATCTTGCCTCTTTGCTCCAAAATAGAAATCAGGGTGTTTAATTGATCTCTTCTTAAACACTCCGCGATTCTCGACGGATAGGGAGTGAACGACTTCGATACCAGGCTTTCGACTTCTACAATAATGGGGCGTGTCCCCTCTTTGATCACGGTCAAGGCGCTTCCTGAAACCGTTTGTCCGGCTCCCCTTTGGGTCATAAAGAACTCAGACGGGTTATCAATGGATAACATGCCTTGTTCAGTCATCGAGAAGAACCCGATTTCTCCTGTACTTCCGAAGCGATTCTTCGAACACCAAGCTCCCCTCAATTCTTCGCCATTTTCTCCATTGAGAATTAACACCGCGTCGACCAGATGCTCTAGCGCTCGAAGTCCCGCGATTTCATCGTCTTTCGTCATTTGCCCCACCATGATCACAGCTCTGGGGCGGCTGTTATTTTTCGCTATTTTTAAGAGTTCGTTGGCACACTCCATTGTTTGAATCGGCGAACCAGGCCGGGAATTATGTTCTTCAAGGGTGAACGTCTGAATACTGTCGATAATAATCAAATCTGGGTCAAGTTCCTCAATTGAGGCCAGAACATGGTTCATGCTTGTATCAGAATAAATCCAGATGTTACTCTTGCTTCCATTCAGAATTCGATCTGACCTACTTTTAATTTGACTATCACTCTCTTCGGCTGAAGCATATAGAACCTTGTAGCCCTTATTGGCAACATCATCGGCTACTTGTAAAAGCAAGGTTGACTTTCCTGCACCAGGCCTTGCTGTCAAGATAATGATAGAATCCTTGACAATGCCTCCACCCAGTACTCGGTTAAATTCACTAATACCTGTTACAATTCTATCGCTATTTCCAGCTAAGACCTCAGATAGCCTCTTCGGAGAGGTCCTTCTTTTACTCGGTGATGACGTCGCTTGAGGTTGACTCTCTGATTCTTCGAATGTATTCCATTCCTCGCAGTTTTGACACTTTCCTAACCATTTTGGACTTTCGGATCCGCAATTAGAACATCTATATACTACCTTAGTCTTCATCCATACAACGCCCCATCCCCGAAGGGGCAATTCATGAATCGAACGATCATCAATTGCCCCTACAAACTGTTTAAAGCTTAGAAAATTTCATTTTTCCATCTTCTGCTTCTACACGAATCCGATCTCCGCTTTTAAATTCCCGTTCGAGTATTTTTTCCGAAAGAGCATCTTCGATTAAGCGCTGAATGGCCCGACGGAGGGGTCGCGCTCCAAAGATCGGATCATTTCCCTCTTTGGCAATCAATTCAATAGCACTCTTCTCAACCTGAAGCTCCAAGCCATTTTCACTCAAACGCTTATTGACCTGATTAATCAATAGTTCGGAGATCTTTAATAAATGTTCTTCTTGGAGGGAATGGAAGACCACTAGCTCGTCAATCCGATTTAGGAACTCTGGACGGAAGGATCGTTTTAGCTCTTCCATTACATAGCCACGCATATTTTTATAATCCGTTTTTTCGTCTTTTTTGGCTGCAAAGCCCATGGCTTCCTTCTTGAGGAAGGAAGAGCCTACATTGGAAGTCATGATTATGACCGTATTTCGGAAATCTACTGTCCTTCCTTTAGTGTCCGTTAAGCGCCCATCTTCTAGAACTTGGAGTAAAATATTGAAGGCCTCAGGATGCGCCTTTTCGATTTCATCCAACAAAATGACACTATAGGGTTTTCGCCTTACCGCTTCTGTGAGCTGACCCCCTTCATCATGTCCAACATATCCCGGAGGTGCTCCTACAAGTCGAGACACTGCATGTTTCTCCATATATTCGGACATATCAATGCGAATCAGAGCCTTTTCATCCCCGAACATCCCTTCAGCCAAAGCCCGACCAAGCTCGGTTTTCCCGACCCCTGTTGGTCCTAGGAATATGAAGGAACCTATAGGACGCTTCGGATCCTTCAACCCTGCCCGTGCTCGAC
This sequence comes from Peptococcaceae bacterium BRH_c23, assembly GCA_000961805.1. The sequence goes on from LADV01000013.1 coordinate 4,499, forward strand.
GTACTGCCCGCGCCACTGCCGTGACTGCATCCTCCTGCCCAATCAGTCGTTGATGAAGAACATCCTCCAAATGCAAAAGGCGTTCACTTTCTTCTTCAGCAAGTTTTTTGACGGGTATTCCCGTCCAGCTCGCTACGATTTGAGCGATGTCATCCCCTGTAACCATGGCGTTTTCTTTATACCGCTTATCTTGCCACGCTCCTCGTAGCTCAGCAAGCTCGGCACGGAGTTTTTGTTCCTGATCACGAAATTCAGCAGCTTTCTCAAATTCCTGACTGGAAACAGCCGCTTCCTTTTCTTTCTTTAATCGTTCAGTTTCTTCCTCAAGCAGTTTCAAATCAGGTGGTGCTGTAAAACTAGCCAGTCTAACACGTGAAGCTGCTTCATCCATCAAATCAATAGCCTTGTCTGGTAAGAAGCGATCTGAAATATAACGATCAGATAGTCGAGCCGCCGCTTCAATCGCCTCATCCGTGATCTTAACTCGGTGATGAGCTTCGTAACGATCCCTTAAACCGCTGAGAATCTTTATTGCTTCCTCGGCAGTTGGCTCACCAATCTTGATGGGTTGAAAACGTCGTTCTAATGCTGAATCCTTCTCAATGTATTTACGGTATTCATCTAAGGTTGTCGCCCCAATACATTGAAGCTCACCCCTCGCTAGGGCAGGTTTTAGAATATTTGCAGCATCGATTGCGCCTTCTGCAGCTCCTGCCCCGATCAAAGTATGCAATTCATCAATAAAGAGAATGATGTTTCCATCTGCTCGGATTTCCTCCATAACTTTCTTTAAACGCTCTTCAAACTCGCCACGGTATTTACTTCCAGCCACCATGGCCGAAAGATCTAAAGTGATAACCCGTTTATTTAACAGTATTTCCGGTACTCTATTACTGATAATTCCCTGTGCCAATCCTTCAGCTATGGCTGTTTTTCCGACGCCAGGCTCCCCTATTAGGGCAGGATTATTCTTAGTTCGGCGGCTTAGGACCTGAATAACCCGTGCGATCTCCTCTTCTCGGCCGATTACCGGATCTAAACGACCTTCGCGCGCTTGCAGGGTTAAGTCACGACCATACTCGTTGAGCGCTGGCGTATTGACAGACCCGCCACTTTTATTAGAAGACGAAACTGAATTAGCTGCAGGCAATGTCGCTTCTTCCAATTCTCCGCCTAAAAGTTTCACCACTTGTTTCCAAACTCTTTCCGGACCCACGTTGAGATTTGCTAAGATTCGAGCAGCGATTCCCTCCCCTTCCATAATCAGCCCCAAAAGCAGATGTTCTGTGCCGATATAATTAACCTCTTGACGGTGTGTCTCTTCATTGGCTAACTCCAGAACCTTTTTTACTCGCGGTGTGAGTCCCACCTCTCCGCTAAAAGGTTGACCCACTCCTGCGATTTGTTCAACCTGACTTTGAATTTTTGCAAGATCTAAGCCCAATCCTGTTAATGCTTGGGCAGCAATCCCTTCTCCTTCTTGAATCAGTCCCAGCAAAATGTGTTCGGTTCCTACTACCTGATGTCCCATTCGTTTAGCTTCACTATGGGCTATCGCTATAACTTTCTGAGCACGTTCTGTGTAACGTCCTTTCATAATTCCTTCATCCTTCCATAATCGATGTTCGAGATTCGAGGCTCGAGGTTCGAAACTTGATGGAAAGCAGAGCTTTCCGATTTAAAAAGAGTAAGCCCTTTTTGCAGACACGAGGCTAAGATCGAAGTACGAGGTTCGAGACTCGAGGCTCGAACTTTGATTGAAAGCGAAGCTTTCATTCGTACATCGTACATTGCGCTACGCTTCGCTACAAAGCCGTGCGTTCTCGTATCAGTCGGGCCCGTTCCTCGTCCCGCTGGCTGGGGTCAAGTTCTCGGTCTAGGATATATTGCAAGCATCCTGGCCGAGTATCAATCATTAACGTAGCAAAGCAATCTTTGATTTTCGGTAATAAACCCATATCCGTTCCAAGTCGGTCATGCGACAAGAGATGCATGGCATCTTCAGACGAAAGCAGCCGAGCGTTTTGTAAGGTTCCTCGAGCCCTCCATACCTTATCCTCTAGGAACATAGGCATTTGCTTGCGGAGTGATTCTCGTGCCTGGAGTTCATGCTCTACAATTTGTCGAGTCACCGCGTCCAAATGAGATAGGATATCCTCTTCACTTTTTCCAAGGGTTATCTGATTAGACACTTGGAACATGTGTCCAAAAGCTTGAGAGCCTTCTCCATAAAGTCCTCGCACAGCGAGCCCTAAGCGTGTCACTGCTCCAAGAACCTGTTGAACCTGCTTCGTTATCACTAAGCCCGGCAGATGAACCATGACCGATGCCCTCAGTCCCGTGCCCACATTCGTTGGACAAGCGGTGAGATAGCCATGGCTTTCGCGGTAGGCAAAATCCAATTTTTCCTCCAGAAGATCATCTAAGGCCGTTGCTAAGCGATGTGTCTCTTGTAATTGATTACCCGGCAAAAGAACTTGGATCCTAAGGTGATCCTCTTCATTAACCATAACCGCATATCGATGGTCAGGAGCCAACGCCACTCCGCGCGCTCCAGTTGATCCTCCTAAACTTGGACTGATTAGATGTTTTTCGATAAGCACTTGATGTTCTATGCTGCTTAACTCTGTTAAAGATATATACACCAATGGCTCAATATTCCCGGCGGCAAGTACCTCCGAGAAGGTTTTTTCAACCTGTGCAGCACCTTCTGAACTAATAACATGGGGGAAGGGAAACTCTTCGAGGTTGCGCGCTAATCTCACCCGGCTGCTAATCACAACCGGAGAATTTGGCTCGCTCATCCAGGCACTGCTCTGTAAGAGTAACTCCTTACGAATCATTGGTTTCCCCTCCTTTCGCTTGTTCAATCTGACGAATCTGATCCCTGACTAAGGCTGCCTCCTCAAACGCTTCTTGTTGGATTAAGGTTTGAAGCGTCTCTTTCAGGTTTCTGATTTCCATACGATTTTTGATAGCAACCCCACGTCTCGCTGGGATTTTCCCGACGTTCTGGCCGCCACCATGCACACGACGAAGTAACGGTTCGAGCTGATCTTCAAAGGTTTCATAACACTTACTGCATCCCAGCTTCCCTGCTTGAGTTATTTGGGTAAAGCTAAGACCACATTTGGGACAGGTCCTCTCCGAAGGCTGTTCAATTGACTTTGGATTAAACCCAAAAAGGGCCTGCAAAAACTCAGGTACAATCGCTGGATGGAAAACAAAACTTACTTCTTGGTTTTTCTTAGCACATGATTCACAAAGGTATACCTCACGAGTTTGTTCATTTTCGGTAATGGATAAACGCATAACCGCTTCTTGCTGTTGACAATGTTGACAAAGCATGTCAACTCCCCCTTTATACCAAATCATCCCTACTTAACGTTGTCAAAATGTTCTTCATTAGACGTGCTCGTAACATATCCCAATCTCTGAACTCTCCACTTAAATCATTACCAGATACAATACTCTTAATCATCGCCGCTTCCCGAGTCGTGACAAGTTCCTCATCTAAAAGACGATCCACCAAGGCGCTTGAACGCTCACGTGAAAGCTGATCTCCAATTAATTGTCTCATTACTTGTTGGTACTCCCCTTCGAGGCCTAACCCTAAACGAATAATTCGAAGATACCCTCCACCCCCCCGGCGACTTTCAACCAAGTATCCCCGTTCGACTGTGAAACGAGTATCTAGTACATAGTTGATTTGAGATGGAACACAGGCGAACTCACCCGCAAGCTCGCTTCGCTGCAAAACGATATACCCCTCTGAGGTTTTTTCTAATACCCGTTTCAGATATTCCTCAATGCGATCCGCAAGGTTTCCCATTGTAATGTACTCCTTATAACAATATATTTCTAAGTTATCCCCCACATACTTATTATTGACCTTTCCTGACCTTCTATCTATATGATACCCATTTTTAGAAATTTTGCAAAGGATTTTTAGAAAAAAATTAGTTTGGAGAGGGTTAAGTCTGCCACTTAACCCTCTCCAAACTATCAATGCTCAATTCATAAACCTAATTTGAAAACAAGACAAAGTAAAACCAAGAGGATAATGTTAAGAGACCAACACTACCCAGTAACCAAATAACAGGTTTTCCTTCCAGCGGTTTTGAATAGACTTCTTGCTCTATTGATTGATTGATCGCTATTTGATCGGTTTGTCTGGAGACTGATCTTTTTTCAGGAATAGCTTCCCCTAACTTACGTATCCCCGTTTTGGATGAGGTAACACGGGGTGCCACGTCGTTCCATTGTAATGAACCCCGCAGCATCTGTTGAAGTTCTTTAGGACTCAACCAAACATTATCTTCTTTCATGAAACGGTCTGCCTCCACGTCGCTAATAGCAAGTTCTTACTGTGCTATTCGCGACCTAAGAAAAAATCCCTGCCACGTAGACAGGGACGTTTGTCCTAAAATATCTGCACAATTGCTATAAATTTGCTATAAATCCTACTTGCGCGTCGAGCATATTCGCTCTCGCGACGTATTACCCCTAATTTCAATCTGTAACGATTCTTCTTACTTAATAATTAGTACTGGACAGCTTGCTCGTTGCAACACCCGTTGACTTACACTGCCAAGGACCGAGCCAGTTATTGCACCGTAGCCATGACTTCCCATAACGACTAAGTCAATGCTTTCCTGCTTGATCTGATCTAGGATAACGGTTACTGGATGACCTGCTTCTACTCGTTTGTTAATGACAATCTGCCCCTGATCAACTCCCGAAAGGGTTACATCTAAAGCAAGTTCTCCGTTTTGATCAAGTTGTTCTTGCGTCACCGTGATTCCATAAGAAATGGTATACCCCCAATAAGCCTGAGGAGTATAGCTAACATGAAGTAGTAACACCTCAGCTTGATATGAGCTGGCTAACTCCAGGGCCATTTTTAAGGCGCGGCGAGAATTTTCAGAGGCGTCAGTTGGGACAAGAATCTTTTTAAACATTCTATCACCCCTTTCCTTGAAGCTTGATCGATTGCCTATAATATATCCTATTCACGCAATCCGCACAACGTAATCTCTGGTTAGACTTTTGGCCATTATAATACAACCAATTCTCGAGGGGTTATGGATAAATATCTGGCACCCAGCTCTGACTCGACGACCACAGTATCTTCAATTCCTACGGCTCCAACTCCCGGGAAAATAAACTTGGGTTCGATCGCTACCACCATCCCAGGTTTGATCACTACCTTTGAACCCTTACTAAGGGTCGGAAGTTCATCAAGTTCCAAACCTACCCCATGCCCTATAAAACTAACTCGACTTGTCCCGTACCCCATAAAATTCTCTTCATAGGGTGTATTTTCACGGACCCACGTCAAGATTTCCTCGTATATTTCACCGGCCAATCTCCCTGGTATTAAGGCACGGCGAATTTTTTCCTCAATTTTCAGGGTAAGCTCGTAAGCTCTTGTTAGCTCGTCTGATAAAGGTCCGAGGCTTAGGATTCGTGTTTGGTCAATCTGATAACCATGAACGGTTGTCACCATATCAAGGACAATCGGTTCGCCCGCCTGGATCTGGGCCATCGATGCCCCATTCGGATGAGCAATACAAATGCCCTGTCCATTCACTGGCCCATCAAAATAACTTGGCACGGTAGCGCGGACTCCCGAAGTTATTGCTCCAACATGGAATTCTAAGCCAAAACCGCGTATCCTCACATAACCACCGTGTCCCAAGGCCCGTGCCTTACCCGCTAATAGCCCCTCTAGTTCAACTTCGGTCATTCCTATATGTAGAATTTCCTTAGCAAAATCCAACACCGGGGTATGAATCTGAGCACTCTCTTCGAGACGGGATAGTTCCCACCTGGATTTTACAGCACGCTGTAAGCGGATTTCTGGCGAAACATCCAGAAACATGACCTCCGGGAATAGTTTGCGATAACGCTCAAATTGATTTACCGGAAGGACATCAAGTTCTAGCCCTAGCACACTTGGGAGAGAAAGCCCTGCCTCTTGAATGTCTTCGGGAATTTTAGACAAGCCTCGCAGTATGATTACGTTCCAAGGACTTTCTCTCTTAGCTCTGGCAAAATCTCTGTAGGCTAATACAAGCGGCATTCCTTCCTGGGGAACGTAGACATGGACATTTTGGGCTGTACCAGTATAGTAGAGGGTATCCGCGCGTTGGACCAAAAGTGCCCCATCGATTCCTTTTTTAATCAGTTTGTCTTGGAAAATCTTCATTCGGTCTTGTAATTCTGGCATAGGGACTTGCATTCTAACTCCTCCGCCTCGTTAAATATTCAGAATTATATCTCTTTTGCTTATTATGGTCAGATTGGATATACATTGCAAGTCTTTTTCGTATAAACATCAGTTTCCCCTAGATAGTTACTATAGTAGTAAATATGCTCTGAAAAAGTCATACTTTCTGAAAGTGTCGTAAGTGAAAGGATTAGGACAGTATAAAAGCCGAGCAGGAAGTTCCCGCTCGGCTTTTATGTCAGTATTTTCCGGGCAAATCTTCGAAATACCCCTGGGGATGCGAACAAGCCGGACATAGTTCAGGTGCTTCCGTGCCATCATGGATGTAGCCACAATTTGTACATTTCCATAAAGTGGCTGTTTCTTTTTTGAAGATCGTTCCCTTTTCGATCCCTAAGGCATAATAATCAAAACGATTCATATGATGCTTTTCCACTTCTGCAATTGTCCTAAAGGCCTTCGCGACATCAGGAAATCCTTCTTTTTCCGCAACCGTGCCGAAGTTTGAATAGATTTCTGTCCATTCTTCTCTTTCCCCTGCTGCAGCCGCCCTTAAGTTGCTTAGCGTGTCTCTATTAACTAACGGATAGTCTGCATCGACATGAATGACATCAGTTTGATCTTGAACGTGGGCGGCCAAAAGTTTATAGAAGACTTTCGCATGTTCCTTTTCGTTAGCAGCTGTTTCTTCAAATACCGCTTGAATATGTTGATACCCTTCCTGCTTAGCCACTCCCGCAAAAATAGCATACCGAGTGCGTGCTTGAGACTCACCTGCAAACGCCTTACTCAAATTCTTAAATGTTTCTGTTTCCTGAAAGTTCATGACACACTCTCCTTTGCCATAGTTTTTCATAAATGCTAATTTTTATACTTTTTGCCTTTAAGAAAAGGAGTAATTCCTTAGTTGAAGGTTTCTTAATACGAATGTCGAAGTAATAAAATGTCACACTAAACTAAAGGTGGTTTTCCCTTGCTATTTAAACGATTCGATATCCCCCGTTCTGTCTGGGTCTTAATCTTGGGTGGTTTCATCCAGTCAACTGGTAATTCTCTCATGTGGCCTCTAAATAGCCTTTTTATGCATACCGTCTTAAACCGTTCATTAACTGAAGCTGGTACCCTTCTTGCAGCACAATCGGCAGCATCTCTATTTGGCCAATTTATGAGTGGTTTTTTGGCGGATCGTTTTGGTCCAAAGAAAGTAATGATTATTGGCTTAGTTGGAGCAATCCTCTCCGTTGGATCTATCGGTATTTACCCGGTCTGGGGGGTTTATGCACCAGCATTTATCCTGTTCGGATTAGCTCAAGCGTTTATCTTCGTCCCACTTAACGCGCTGATTCATGCCCTTTGGCCTGAAGGCGGGCGGCGAGGTTTTAATTACCTTTATATCTCTAATAACGCTGGCGTCGCCGTTGGCACTGCCATCGGAGGAATGCTGGCTCAAGTCTCTTTCCGTCTTACCTTCTCTTTGAATGCTGCAGGCTTCTTAATTTTTTTACTTTTGTTGTTGATAGGTGTTTCAGAACGAAAAGCACCCATTCATTCAATTTCATCGAAGCAATCAACAGAAGGGTTGACGAAAGACAGTGGCTTCAAAGTACTTCTAGCCTTATGTGGAGGCATATTTTTTACCTGGGGAGCCTATATTCAGCTCGTTACGATTTTACCCGTGGTAATGAACCAACTCGGATTTTCTCTTTTTTCTTACAGTGTGCTTTGGACGCTGAACGGCGTCTTCATCGTTACTTTGCAGCCCTTCATCAATTGGGTCATCAAGGCTTGGGCAAAGTCATTCGAACGACAATTTTACCTCGCCGCTGTTCTCTTAACCATCGGGTATGTCATTCTCCTGGGCAAGCTACCGTATATATCCTACATTATCGCCATGCTCATTCTAACCCTTGGTGAAATGCTGATTTTGCCTGCGGTTCCAGCAGCTGCTGCTCAACTTGCCCCACAAGGAAAGACTGGAGCTTATCAAGGAATCATTGGAGGTGCTTCGTCTGGAGGGCGAATGGTGGGTCCCTTGCTAGGTGGAATGATGTATGATTATGGTGGAGGATCTAGCGTATGGACGTTTGCTATCCTATTAATGATTGCTTCCTTGGTTATATTCTTTATCTATGGAAAATTAATTCAACGCTTTAATAATCTTCAAAGAAGCGAACCGTCAGAGCTAACTAATGAAGAATCTATAAAATGATAATGATAATTCCAAATTTTTATTATGAAAAACACTATGTCTACTCCGTGTTTAATTTACCCCCCTGCGGAAAGGAATCGAAAACGGAAAGCCTTCATTATTTCTGGCCAGTCTTCCTCATTAACCCGAAAAATCACTTGCGTCGCCGGGATTTGTATCGACCCTATAGTACAGGTCCAATCATCACTCAGATTTACTTCCCAGTCCGGGCCCAAATACAACCCCTGCCCAATCTGCTTTCCCCCAATCGAAAGAAAATAGTCAACTAAGTCTTGGTGAGGCATTCCTCTCATTTCAAGGCAATACTCTTTTATGGCCATACACACGCTTCTTTCTTTGAGTTACACTGACAACTAATAGCTGACCGCTGCCTAGTGTATTATTTACGCTCAGAATCATGATAACTTTTCTTAAAACCGTCGATCAAATGTCTGATGGCGATTATGGGATGGTTCAAAAGCATCCTAGGCCCGGCATAGCGCATGACCTCAATAATTCTTTGCTGCATTTCCGGTTTATAGCAGTGCACCGTGCATTTACCGCAGGTTGGTTTAAGTTCTCCGAATTTACAATGAGTCAGACGCTTGGAAGCATAATTCAATAAGTCTCGACACTCTGCACAGAGTCCATCTACAGGGTGATGATTACCCTTACAATATAGTTTAATCATTAATTCCACGGTTGCTTTCTCCCGGTCTAACCTATTAGACACTTTTGGCTACACTCCATTCATTACTAATCCCCTTGTCCATTTACATGGAATAGTTTAATTTGGGTATGTTAATCGAGAGTTAATACTCCACCCGAAGTAAATTTTCAAATGAGGGGGTAAGCCTGATATGGCAAAGAAGACGAACGACAAGTCGCGCAAACCCGATAATACTGAGAAGATTCCGCTTCCCTTTGATGCTGATAAAATCGGTAGAAATGTATCAAAAGACCGGGTGTAAACCCGGTTTTCTTTTTTTGTACTTTTCTCTATCTATTATTTAGGGAAATAAATTTAAGAATGACTTAGGAATTTCCGATTCATACCGCACCACTTCGCCCGTTATCGGATGCTTGAAGGCTAGGACTTGAGCATGAAGCCCTATTCGTCCAATAGGATGCTTAGTGGCTCCATACTTCTTATCTCCAATCACACTATGACCTATATCTCTCATGTGCACACGAATTTGGTTCTTCCGCCCAGTTTCTAGCTTGACTTCTAAAAGTGAATAATGTTTGTTTTTCTTAAGTAATCGATAGTGAGTCACTGCTTTTTGGCCGTCATTAGGGGTGCGACTGGAGTACATAATAAAAGCTTTACTCTCGGTCAGCCAAGAGGTGATTGTTCCTTGCTCCTTAGATACTGCCCCTTCCACTACTACAACGTAAGTGCGCTCCAAAACCGCTTCCTTCCACGCTTCTTGCAACAATTGCTGTACCTTCTCGCTTTTGGCAAACATCATCACCCCAGAGGTTTCTCGATCAAGGCGATGCAACACAAAGATCTTGTTTTTTGGGTCTCTTTTTTTGACATGATTACTTAATATACTATAAGCCGTTTGCTCTTTTTCTGTAGCCGTTGCGATTGAGAGCAATCCCGCCTGTTTTTCAATGATTATGATATCCGGGTCCTCATACACGATATCTAACCCATCAGGTTGCTTTTCTATCAACACTTTTGCCCAATTTACGACGACCTGTTGACCGATCTCCAAGGGATGATTGTATTGAGTAATCACTTCATTATCAACCGAAATTTGACGATGGGCCAGCAAGGACTTGATATCGCTTCGGCTTTTACTGGGTATTGCACCAAGTAAAAACTTCATTAACTCGGCCTGTTCTGTTACCTCAAGATGACTTTGTTTATCCTTCCCAGTCTTGGTTCTCAACTTACTGCTTGGTGTATGCATCCGATTTACCCCTTATCCTAGTTATCTGTATTAATATCTCCGATTACACTAGCCTCAATTCCTTTTCCAGAATATCTGGAGGATTATGACGTCATGCAACTAACCACCATCTCGGAATCCCTTAATACTTAAATTTATCCCAATACTACCAGTTGGCTTGATTTAGGTCAATAAATTTGGTAAGGAACTCAACTATGGATCTGAAAACCAGTATGAGCAATAGCATAATGTAAAAGGCTACCTTGGTATGACGGAAAAAAACCAAACATAATCAAATTACGTTTGGTCGAATTGCCGTAAATTCTTTAATTACTCGATGGCTAGGATTCCTAAATAAGTTCTTTAAACCTCTATGTACGCTTATACCAGAGGTGCTTCCATTCCATATTGACCCCAATCCTCTCTCGCTGGCCCGTATATCCCAGGGACTTTGAGGCCGGCTTGTCTCATCAGTACGGTCATTTGCCCTCGATGATGAATTTGATGATTAATGAGGACATTTAAGGTGGTGCCTATAGTCCATAATTCCCCATACATATCCCGTTCCTCCAAAAGAGTCTGATCAGTCCACTGACCTTTAATGGCTGTTACTATTGTAGTGCTTACCTCTTTGTAATAATTGGCGATTTCTTGAGCCGTGTCCGGAACGGGAGCTTCCTCACCGAGACCTTTAAATACTAACCCTGTTTTTTCCATCATCTCGGGGATTGATGTTACGATATGCCAAGCGAGCCTCCCAAGAGTACGATCCTGCACTGTAACGGTTTGACTAAGTGAAGAGTCTGTTAAAGCATTGAGTACTCGCTGGGTCGATTCCGCTTCCTTCTCCCAAGTCTCCAAAAAAGCAGTTAATGTTAAAAACATATTAAAGTCCCCCTCGCACACTAATTTACCCAATATTACCAGTTATCCTAATGCAGGTCAATCATCTTCTGCCTTTCGAATCGAAAGCTATCTCTCATAGATTCTGTTTTCTTTTTAACTCGTAACAAGAAAAAGGTGGCCTTTAAAAAAAACCACCTTCCATTAAGCACAATTCTATTTATATTGGTTAGCCAATCTCTTTTTAAGATTTTCAGCTACCCATGCTGGATCAATCGGGTTTCTAGCAATTCCACTGTCGATAGCAGCTTTTGCTGTAGCGGCAGCAACCGCTGGGGCTACTTCCGGGTTCAAAGTGTAAGGCATGATAAAGTTAGCATTAAGTTCTTCAGCGGAGACACAAGCAGCAATTGCTTTGGCAGCTGCAATCTTCATTGCATCATTGATGTCAGTCGCTCTAACGTCAATAGCACCCCTGAACATACCAGGGAAGGCTAATACGTTGTTCACTTGGTTAATAACATCTGAACGACCAGTAGAAATGACAGCAGCGCCAGCTTCAATAGCTCGTTCAATAGGCCAAATTTCCGGGATTGGGTTCGCTTGACAGAAACAAATGGGATCTTTAGCCATAGATTTAATCATATCTTCGGTCAGAACGTTTGCTGCAGATACACCAATGAAGACATCTGCACCTACAAGTGCTCCAGCTAGATCACCGCTGAATTTCTCAGGGTTAGTTGCTGCGGCGATTTGTTCTTTCCAGGGGTTCATACCCACTGTACGACCTTCATAAATGGCACCTTTGGTATCACACATAATCACGTTTTTAAGACCAACGCTCATCAAGAGCTTAATGATGGCGATTCCAGCTGCACCTGCCCCATTAGCAACAACTTTGACGTCTTCGATTTTCTTTCCGACGACTTTGAGCGCATTATAAAGTCCAGCCAAGGTAACGACTGCAGTTCCATGTTGATCATCATGGAAAATAGGTCCTTTAAAGATCCCTCTGGCTTTGAGTTTTTCCTCGATTTGAAAGCACTCCGGGGCTTTAATATCTTCTAAGTTAACTCCACCAAAGGTAGGAGCTGTTAATTCAACGATTTCCACAATTTTATCGACATCGCGGGTATTGACCGCAAGTGGAAAGGCATCGACATCGCCAAAGGCTTTAAAGAGAAGGGCTTTACCTTCCATAACAGGCATAGAGGCAGCAGGTCCAAGATTTCCAAGTCCAAGAATAGCAGACCCGTCGGTCACAATGCTAACAAAATTGGCATGGTTGGTATAAATGTCGAGATTGGCGGGGTCTTTTGCAATCTCCAAGACTGGTTCTGCAACTCCAGGAGAATAAGCAAGCGTTAGATCATCTCTGTCTTGTGTCGGACATGTCACTCTAACTTCGAGTTTACCAGGTTTCACTGTATGAAATGCTAAGGCCTCTTCGCGAAGATTCTTAATGCGCGACATATGCATCTTCCTCTCACTATCTTTTTAAGTCTAAATGAGGTGACAATCTTTTAGGATGGATAAAGAGAACCATAAGTTATACTTTCTGATAGTTCAAGTAAGAAATTGTTTGGTCACCTCCTTGAAAAGGTAACCAAACAATCAAACGATCATCTTACTTAGCGTTTTTTGCATCAATCTCAGCTTGAGCAGCTATGATATCTAAAGCATTAAGGTATACAGGGGTATCAACCATTTTGCCATTGAAAGAAACGGATGCTTTACCCTTAGCAATTCCTTCTTCTTCGAAGACTTTCACAACACCGCCAGCCCACTCAACATCGGCAGGATCAGGAGAGTACATACGATTAGAGGGTTCGATTTGTCCTGGGTGAATGATCATGCGACCTTCATAACCCATTTGACGTCCTTCAGCTACGTTTTTCTCAAAAGCTTCAATGTTCTTGAAGTCAACGAAAGGAGCATCGATGGCTACGATTCTGGCAGCACGGCAAGCTACAGCCACATGCGCACGTCCATATTGTTGTTCTACACCTTCATTGGTTAATTTCACGCGCATGTCACGGCAATAGTCTACAGCACCGAAAATAGCGTTGACGTTTCGTTTACTAGCTAAGCAGCACTCTGCGGCATTGATAATCCCTTTGGCAGTTTCCAGCAACATGGAGATTTTAACGGTCCCTACTTCAATACCACGACGGCGCTCTAGTTCTTCAAGTTTCCAGTCAAGACGCTGTACGTCAGCGGCGCATCCGGTTTTAGCTAAGGTTACTCCATTAAGGCCTTCATAGACAATAGCTTCCAGATCATCGTTCGTTAATTCAGTTTCCCAGTTATTAATACGAACATATACTTCTGCACCGCCAGTGCCTGCATACTTGAGGTTTTCGCGAACGATTTGACGAGCAACTTCTTTCTCAGCTGGTGGAACGGAATCCTCGAGGTCAAGCGTAATAATGTCAGCCGTAAACTCAGGAGCCTTTGCCACCATTTTAGGATTGTTGCCAGGAATATACATTACAGATCTCATGATTGTCATTAGTATTCCCCCTATAATTTTATTTTTGGCTTTATTTCTAAGGTTTTAAACCCTAGGGATATCATAATTCGCACTTAGTCTTTGATTTTCTCTTTTAAGATAATTGGAATATCGGTTGGGGTCTCAGCTACAAATCCTCCAGCCTGAGTCACTGCTTCCATCTTACTTTTAGCAGATCCACGACCACGCTCGACAATATTCGAGGCATGGGAGAATCGCATACCAGCAGGTGCCCATGCTCCTGCCACATAGATTACGAAAGGCTTCGTAAATTGACCAGCAGCAATAACCTCAGCACACTCTTCTTCTTGAGTTCCGCCGATTTCGGCATAGACCGCTACGCCTTTAGTTTCCGGGTCAGCTTCAAATAACGGTAATAGGTCCGCCATAGACGTTCCAAGGACTGGTTCTGTTCCGGTATGAATTACGGTACTTACCCCAAATCCCCCTTCTCTGAGCAACCAAGGAATGGTTCCTGACTGACCGCCGCTGCGAGAGAATACCCCAACGCTTCCTCTTTGGAAGAATTTATTGGCCCATTCTTTGTTCCCACCGAGCCAGCCTACAACAGCCTCACCTGGAGTAATAATCCCGATCGACCCTGGTCCAAGAAGTCTTGACCCCTTAGATTTGGCATAGGCAATCATTTCCATGATATCGTGGATCGGAGTGCCTTCAACACAAGGAATAATATTCTTAACCCCTGCATCAACTGCTTCGTATACCGCTGTTTTTAAAGCTCGGCCAGGTACGAAGATGACGCTAAAGTCGATTTCGCCTTGCTCACGGACAATCTCTTTTACGGTGTTGAAAACGGGAACTTCATGAACCTGTTCTCCAGCTTTTCCCGGGCTGGTTCCACCGATCACTTTAGTACCGTATTCTTTCATGTATTTTGTCCGTACGGATCCTTCACGTCCCGTTATCCCTTGGACGATGACCTTGGTATTCTTATTGATCAAAATGCCCATCTTTATCCCTCATTTAACATTTTGCTACGTTTTGTATCTACCTTACACTTGGACTATGGCTAATTTTTCGTTGATGCTATTGACGCTTTTGAAGGTACTCATCCAAACCTTTAACAGGAATCTCAATGGTTATGGCGTTGTTACCTTTGGTCTTACAAGCGAGTTCACATGCTAAACACTCAGTTCCGAGACGCAAAACTTCTTCCGCATCGCGATGTGCAACTGAAGCTCTACCTTGGTCGTCAATCCCAAGCAAACCTCTAGCGTACTTCTTGCACGCGTCGGCACATGCCTTTGTCTCGCATGTATCACACTTGCTGGTATCGATTTTGACCGTCAGAGTTTTTTCTGCGAATTCCAGCATAGGTTTCCCCTACTTTCCTTGAGATTCTTTCTCAGCTCTGTATTCTTTACTAAGAGCTAAGAGTCTTTGTCCAATGAACTTAGTATCAGTTACATACTCTTTGCCATAAATCTCGATTCTCTTGCCTGGCCCATCAGGAGTCATTAGATCCGCAAGGCCATTTCTGAGAATTTCCAAAGATTCATCTTCCCTGTTACCACAAAGCAAGAGGACACAAGGTAATCCAGACTTCTGAGTCGGGAGTACTTCCCTAAGTACCTTGACGATAGCATGGGCATGATGCCACTGCTCCTGATTTGCCATCATAAATCCGCCGAGCAGATAGCCGTCTATGTTTGGCTGGGAAAGAACACACTTTGCTACTCGATAAATCTTTGAACCGACGGGGTTACCACTTGTGTCAGCATAGTTAGCAGGCTTAAGACCCACTTGGTTTAGGGCGTCAAGTCCCATCATCGCTGAACCGCCACCAATAGGATGATAACCAATGTAGCCTGGGCTTACTTCATCATAGCCCATATTCATGAGGAACCCTGTACCACGAGCATCGGTTTCCTCGATACTCCAACCGATGAGATCCAATTCTGTAGGAGCTCCTGGAAGGTCTCTAGCAATAGAGATTCCGAATTCCGGATGGCGACCCACGGAACTATTGTCAATTTCCATTTTACAATCTGCACAAACTAAATTACCGCTGCCCGTCATGATGAAGGGATTAATCTCTAAGGTTTGACAATCGTATTTTTTGTAAGCCTGTGAAAGCTTCGATAGGAAACTAGCAAACTTGCTAAGGTCTTGAGCCGGGATTCCAGCTCGAGCACACACATCAACTGCGTCATAAATTTGTAAACCATTAATAGGATCGATGTTAACTTTAAAAAGCAACTCTTCCGGGACACTTTCGATGTCCATTCCGCCCTCAGTGCTAAACATGAGCATTGGAGAACGTGCTTCTCTCGCTCCGTTAACGACAAATGAACAATAATACTCTTTTTTAATGTCCAGTTTTTCCTCGACAAGAACCTGGTTTACGGGAACTCCCATGACGTTTTTAGCGAAAATTTCGGCTGCAGCAGCTGCTGCTTCTTCAGGAGTGTTAACCAGTTTAACAATTCCTGCCTTGCCACGCCCCCCGGCTTGAACCTGACCTTTGACGGCTACGGCCTTGCCAATCTCCTCAGCAATCGTTTTGGCTTCTTCATGGGTAGAAGCTACGCGGCCTTGTGGCACTGGTAGTCCCGCTTTTCTAAGCCATTCTTTTCCCTGGTACTCTAGAAATTTTGCCATTTCGTTATCACTTCCATAATGAAATTTTCTGCAACTATTTAGGTCGCTTTAGGGTCATCCATCATTGTAACTTTGGTGTTTTTTAGAAGGTAAACTCTTCCTTCCTTTTTCGATACTTAGCTAATTCAGTCAAACTCACTGTGCTAAATTACCAAATATCAAGTAAAAAGAGAATTTTCCCTCCCTTCTTCACAGCTTTTACACTGAGCTTAGTAGGATTTTTTTGAGATACGGAAACTAAATTCACTTTTTCTTCGTTTCATTATGTGAAACTCAGTTTCATTTTGCTATAAGACTATTATCCATCTATTTGTCTCAATAGTCAACAGAATAATTAGTCGATTTTTCAAAACATTTTTATCTGCAATTAACCACATTAATACTCCCCCTGCCAATAGTCACTCTCGACGTCCAAGGGGGCAAAGGCATTAATCTTACACCTACTTACAATTTTACAGTCTCTACAGGAACTGGACCGGCTATACCAATAAACACAAAGCGATCGTTCCCTGTATTGCGCATACCGTGTGTTTGTCCGGCTTTGGCAAGAATAGCCATACCTTTTTGGATTTCTACCACTTGTCCTTCTCCAGCAAAATATTGGCCCGACTCTCCCTCAAGACAAATCCACACATCATCCGCATTGGGGTGTTGATGAAGGAATACTTCTTGTCCCGGTTCTAAACACCACATGGCTCCCAGGGTTTTATCGGACTGATAAACCATCACTTTTTGTGGAGCATTCGCATCAAATTGAGCCAATTCTCCCAGCTTAAACACTCTGTCTTCCAAATTTACCCCTCCTAAAAAAGTCATAAGGATAGGTCTAAAAATTTTGAATTTTTAGACGACCTTTTCTTAGCTTTTATACCCTAAATATCCTTATACTGCTGTAGTTTATCCGCATTTCCCAAAGTTATTTTAAGTTAAGTTTATCCCTAAAATAACGATGCTTCGAGTGACTAAAGCAGAGCAGAGCAAAACTAAATTGATGGATGTTAGAAGTTAGACGTTAATCGCGGAGAGTAGCGGCGAATAGAGAAACACTGCTCTAGTGTATAAACACCAGAGCAGTGTCCATACGCCACTTGGAATGTTCAGATCTGAACTCTATAGGTCGATGACCTTACCTGGGTTAAAGCGATTGCTCGGATCAAAGCTTCTCTTAACTTTTCTAAAAGCTTCCATTGCAGCGGGTGTAAACTCCTTATCCAGATACTTCTTCTTGACGAGCCCGATTCCGTGCTCACCACTAATTGTACCCTCGAGATCAAGAGCCATCATACAGAGCGCCTGTTCTGCAGCATGGACGGTTTCAGTTTCCTCTTTATTCCGTTGATCGAAAAGAATGAGCGGATGAAGATTTCCGTCACCGGCGTGGGCCACAACTCCGATGGTCACACCAAAATCTTTGGCTACTTTAAGGACTCCGTCAATCGCTTTGGGGAAATTACTCCTCGGAACCGTAATATCATTAACACCATAGGATGGTCTTACGCGGGCAACAGATCCGAAAGCACTGCGCCTTGAAGTCCAAATTTGATCCACTTCAACTGCCGATTGAGCAACTTTAAATTCTTTGGCAATTTTTTGGGCTATGTCACCAATCGTCTTGACTTGCCCGTCCATATCTTCTGGATATCCGTCAACCTCAATAATCAGAACAGCTCCAACGTCACGGGGAATCCCGGCATGGGTAAAATCCTCAGTCGTATTGATCAGCAAATTATCCATCAATTCCAGGGTTGTCGGAATAATACCGGCAGCAACTATATCGGCAACAGTTTGAGAAGCATCTTCAACTTTGTCGTAAATAGCCAGCATTGTTTTCTTGGCTCTGGATATCGGTATGATACGGACGAAAACTTTGGTGACCAATCCTAGGGTTCCTTCCGCGCCAACAATGATTCGAGTCAAATCATATCCCGGCTCACTTTGGAAATTACGCCCTCCCGTTTGAATGACTTTGCCATTGGGGAGAACGACTTCCAGACCCAAGATATAATCGCGGGTAACCCCATATTTAAAGCATTTCGGTCCACCGGAGCATTCACCGACATTCCCTCCTATTGTTGAGGCCTTAAAGGAGGACGGATCGGGAGGAAAATAGAATTTTTTCTTTTCCAGTTCAACTTGAAGGTCAAAATTGATCACTCCAGGCTCAACAACTGCTACAAAATTTTCAGTATCTATTTCATGAATTTTAGTCATTTTAGTAAAGCTAATGACCACAGACTCTTCAGAAGGAATGGTTCCACCACTCTCATTCGTACCAGCACCCCGGGGAACAAGTTTAATGTTGTGCTCGTTCATCAATTTGACGATTTCAACTACTTGTTCCGTTGTTTGCGGAGAAACGACTCCTAAGGCTTCACCAGATAATAACGTGCCGTCATAACCATAGGTGAACAGACCCACTTTGTCTGTAACAACGTTTTTCTCCCCAACAATTTCCTTCAGCCGCTTAACAACCGTTTGGCTTAACATATTCAGACCTCCTTCTTCTTAAGCCTCTAGACTTACCCCAGGGTTGAGAATCCCTTTGGGGTCAAATTGTTGACGCAGTTCACTGAGCAAACTTGTGGTTTGCTTCCACATTTCCGCATCATTGTAAACTTCAGCTTTGAGCTTATGACCCAAGAGGCCCTTCACGTTCCCGCCCTGGGATATCGCCAGTTTATTCACTTTCCTGGCAAAAGCAAGTTTATCCGTTCCCTCGGGCAGAACCAAACCAACAAATCCAAGAAGTCCTTCGACAATTACGCCAGGATAAGCCCCTAAATCTCCAGTAAGCGCTTCGAGCTGAGCCAGGGCTTGAGGCATTTTCATCGGACCAACCACAAACTCCACGGTACGCGACCGTTTGGCATTGAGGTCGGCGCGCACTTTAAGCCAACCATTGATCACTTGATCATACTCAACCTCGTCCTCAATGATCTTTACATCAGAGCCTCCACCCAAGGTAAGCACTGCAGCAACTTCATTAGCGATGTTTTTACCTGACTCTTTGAATCCCTGCAAATCAATGATCACAAGTTGCCCTTCCGTTCCGGGTTTGGCATTTTTCGCAAGGGATGCATTGATGAGATTCATCCGGGTCGGAAGCACATTCCGCTTAATCAGGGTATTGAAGGTTGCATTCGCCTTATGCATAGATGCGAAGGTTCCGATCACTGCTTTTTTAGCTTCCGGTGCAGGTAAGAGCTTCACCAGAAGTTTGGTGAAAATCCCAAACGTTCCTTGGCTACCGACAGCGAAGTGGATGAAATCTAAACCGGAAACGTTCTTGATACATTTATTTCCGATATCCAAGATTTCCCCTGTGGGGAGAACCATTTCAAATCCCAAAAGGAACGTCCGGGTAGGACCATATTCAAAGGATTTAGAGTCGGAATCTCCAATCGCAAAGCAGCCGCCAACCGAACTGGTTTCGACTTCATAGGGCTCCGGAGGAAAG
>LADV01000216.1 GCA_000961805.1 Peptococcaceae bacterium BRH_c23
TTCAATAATTTCTTACTGTAAAACATGTTGTAGTGACAAAACGCTTTCTTACGCATGGTCTAAAGCCTTGCTACGCCTGGGTCTGGAAAAAAATGTCGCCAAACTCGGGTTTAAACAAAAGAAATGAATCCTCTAGCATAGTTTCGGTAGCACCTAACTCATTCACATGATGGAGATATTTAAAAGCATAAAGTAAAAGTACATGAGAAAAAATTGCAAACATAAACGTTTGAGGGATACTCCATTTCGGAAGGAATATCTGATTAAGTGATAGGGCTGTGTAGTTCATAACAGTCGCCCATAAAATAAAGAATAAAACAATCCATAGCTGATATCTTGGAAAACGCCATAATAGATAACCGTAAATTGTAGTAACGGCAAACCAACTCAAAGTAAAAAATACGGGAATATTGTAGATCATGAGTATATCTGATGCAAAAATCCAACCTTTATAAAGATTGACGGCAACTATTTGAACGATCCATGTATAGATGAACCCACCTAGAAAAGAAAACAACATAAGCTTTTTAAGATAGTTAAGGGGTATTAATAATAAAACCAGAGACCAGTAGGCAACTGCCTGAATAAGCCAATAAAGCTCTATGAGAAACACCTCCTGATTCCTATTATGCAATATGGAAGTGCTTTCTATACGCTGGACATGAAACGAGCAAAAATGTTCAACGTTAGAACCCGCCATGACTCGTTCAAAGATGTTCGAACTTAAAACATGCTATGACTCTAAAAAAGCAAAGGAGCTCCCCTAAGTGGGCAGCTCCTAGCAAAACTTCAATGTTATAGGATTATATTCAAACGTTGTTGAATTCCAACAAGGAAGTCTCGCGTTGAGACGATTTTCTTATTCGGTATCTCAGAGAGTTCTGCTAAATCCTTAGTCATAACCCCTTCTTCAATGGTCTTAATGGAAGCGGCTTCTAACTTGTCGGCAAAGATCACAAGCTCTTCGTTTCCGTCCAATTCGCCCCGTTTTCTTAAGGCTCCTGTCCAGGCGAAAATCGTGGCCATGGAATTAGTTGAAGTTTCTTCTCCTTTAAGGTGTTTGTAATAATGCCGGGTGACTGTTCCGTGAGCTGCCTCATATTCATAATGACCATCGGGAGATAATAACACAGACGTCATCATGGCTAAGCTACCAAACGCAGTGGCTACCATGTCGGACATGACATCACCATCGTAATTCTTGCATGCCCAGACAAAACCACCTTCTGAGCGAACAACACGAGCTACGGCGTCATCGATAAGAGTGTAGAAGTATTCGATCTTGGCTTCTTCAAACTTTAGTTTGTATTCTTGGTCGTAGATCCTCTGAAAGATATCCTTGAAAGTATGATCATAGATCTTGGAAATCGTATCTTTCGTGGAAAACCATAAATCTTGCTTAACTTCCAGAGCATAATTAAAGCAGGTCCGAGCAAAGCCTTCGATTGATTTATCGATATTGTACATGCCCATGATGATTCCTGTATCGTTGAAATCAAAAATAGTCTGGCGGGTTTCCCCGTTCTCTCCGGTAAAGACAAGCTCGGCTTTACCTGGGCCGCCGACTCTGTACTCAACATTCTTGTAGATATCTCCATAGGCATGCCTTGCAATCGTAATAGGCTTTGTCCAAGTGCGAATAAAAGGCTTAATACCGTCAACGATGATCGGTGCTCTGAAAACAGTGCCATCAAGTATTGCTCGAATCGTACCGTTAGGACTTTTCCACATTTTTTTTAAGTGATACTCTTCAACCCTTTGGGCATTAGGCGTAATCGTGGCACATTTGACCGCTACACCATATTTTTTAGTAGCAAGGGCTGAATCAATGGTAATTTGGTCGTTAGACTCATCCCTTTTTTGCAATCCTAAATCGTAATACTCGGTCTTAAGGTCAACATAGGGTTCAATTAATAATTCCTTTATCCATTGCCAAATAATTCTTGTCATTTCGTCCCCGTCCATTTCTACTAAGGGGACATTCATTTGAATTTTGCTCATAAAGGTTCTCCTTCCTGATCTTCAGCGGTATTGTACTATTATTCTACACAAATCTTGTTAGTCCTCCATTTTATTGATAAATGGAGATTTGAAATTGCTTAAGGACTATTAGTCTGATTCTCAGGAAACAGGCGTCCCAGAAAAAACACCTGACCGAAAGCCGATAATTTTTCCTTGACAAATAATCCTGTTCCCATTACAATACCAGTATACCCCTAGGGGGTATGCGGGGTGAGGGTAACTAGTTAAGCTTAGTACCAGTAAGCTTATACTAATAGCCAATTAGGTAAAATACTTTGCAGGAGGGTTGTTCGAAAATGAAAATATCAGTCCAGAAAAATCGATGTCCCCAAAATCATTCTTGTCCTTCTATTAGAGTATGCCCTGTGGGAGCGCTAGAACAGAATGGCTTTGATGCACCAGTTGTTGATGAAGATAAATGTATAAAGTGCAACAAATGTGTCCGATATTGCCCAATGGGCGCAATACTGATAAAAGACTAAGACGGACAAGGAATTCTATGGCCGAATATGAAAAGTTTGCCCCAAAATAAAGTTGGCTAGCCAACGAGTCAGTAATATTAAAGACAGCCAGAATTGCAACTATCTGGCTGTCTTTTTATAGTCAATCGACATAACCTCTACCGCAAATTTTTTGTTGCAACCTTCCAGAAAACTATTATACTCTAATTATCTTTAAGAAACTACCTTTATCGTGCATTCAATAGCTGATTATACACAATACATAATGAGCATCGAGAGGGGGTACCATTTACTTCAAATTAGCGTTATTATAGGATTATGAAAGAAATTTTAAGCCAATTGACTATTTAGAAGATTTACATTATATTAAGAACAGTGGTACGTACGTCGTGATGTTGCGATGTATTATTTTAACCCATATAGCGGAAGTGGAGCGATTTAAAAGTGAAAATAAATACTAAAAGTCAATTACCATTACATGTTCAAATAAAGGATTGTCTGAATGACGAGATTCGAAATGGAAATATTGAGGGTAAGATACCCAGTGAAAGAGAACTCATGGATATTTTTTCTGTGAGCCGAACCACGGTTCGAGAGGCAGTAGGGGCCTTAGAACGAGAAGGAGTCGTAGAAAAAAAGCATGGTAAAGGGACATTTGTTTCATTGAGACCGATCCAAGAACAATGGCTGGGAAATATTAGTACTTTTTCTGAAACGATTAAACGAGCAGGAATGAAACCAGGGGCCAAGTTGCTCTCTAAGGGAATTAAGTCTTCGCCGCAAGTAATTTCGGATATGTTTGGAGGACAAGAATTCTATGAAATTGAAAGATTGCGTTCTGCCAACGACAAAGTAGTTGCCATTGAGAGAAAGTGTTTCAAAACAGAAACGGGACTAAGATTGGCGAGTTATGATTTAAATGATACCAATATTTATAAGCTGCTGGAATCTGAGATGGGAATTACTCCATGGTCGGCTGAAGAAATAATCACCAGTAACAAACCTTCAAAAGAAGATGCTGCCTTGTTAGGTATTTCTAAAACAGCAAGCGTACTTGTAATAAAAAGATCGACCTGGGATAATGAGGGTGTGCTGATTGAGTTTGTTAGTTCAACTTTACGAGCCGATATATATTCAGTAAATATTAGGATGTCACGTCAATAAGGAAGCGTTAAGAGTCCTCGCCCTTGAAAAAGGTGAGGACTTTCTTTATTTTTACCATTGCTGTTGATTAGTAAAGTAAGATGGGTGGGAAATAGATAATTGATCTCTTTGGCCATTAAAATTCTTTATTAAGGACTAGTGTCAAAAGAATTGACTTATTGATTAGATGACCATATAGTATAAACAATCAACTGGTACGGACATCATGACGTCCGTACGAAAGTCGAAATAACTAAAGAAGTAATTGAGAAGGAGGGTTAAAGAAAAATGGCAAAAGTCAAAATGACACCAAGTGAAGCTATTTGTGAGACACTATTAGCAGAGGGTGTAGACCATGTAACTGGTATTCTAGGTTCAGCATTTATGGATCTACTTGACTTATTCCCGACGGCTGGAATTAAATTTATCCCGGTGCGTCATGAACAATCTGCGGGCCATATGGAAGATGCCTTCTGTCGCGTTACAGGGAAATGTGGTGTAATCATCGGACAAAATGGTCCAGGAATTACGAACATGGTTACCTCTGTTGCTGCTGCGAATTCGGCACATACCCCAATGGTTATTCTTTGTCCATCTGCTGGTACACCTACTATCGGTTGGGATGGCTTCCAAGAAGCTGATACTGTACAAATTTTCAAGGCTATCACAAAGGCTACAATCAGAGTTCCGCATCCCAAACGTGCTGCAGATTGTTTAAGAACGGCATTCCGCATTGCCTATGCAGAACGTGGACCTGTACTTTATGACATCCCCCGAGATTACTTTTACGGAGAAGTTGAAGAACAGATTTTAGAACCTCATCAATATCGAGTCGATAACCGTGGTTGTGGTTCTATCGAGGCTCTTGATAGGGCTGCTGAAATCCTCCTTTCCGCTAAGACTCCTGTCATTGTTTCCGGACGTGGAGTCGTAGATACCAAGAGCACTGATATTGTGGCAAGAATTTCTGAACTTCTAACGGCTCCGGTTGCTTGTACTTATATGCATAATGACGCCTTCCCATGTGATCATCCTCTCTGGGTTGGACCAATCGGTTATATGGGATCTAAAGCAGCCATGCACTCACTGGCCGAGGCTGATGTGATCTTGGCTCTCGGAACTAGGTTATCCGTATTTGGGACCTTGCCGCAATACGATATCAATTACTTCCCGGAAAGTGCCAAGATTATTCAAGTCGATATAAATCCAAGAAATCTAGCTCGTACACATCCTGTGGAAGTGGGTATTATCGGTGACGCTAAGGAAGCTTCTCTGGAGATCCTTAAGCGCTTAGAAGATAAACTACCTGCTCCTAAAGTAGATCAAGCTCGTATGGGGACAATCGAAGCACGCGTAAAGGCTTGGAGAGAAGAATTGATCACCTTAGCCATGGTTGATGGAGTACCGATTAATCCCCGTCGTGCATTGTTAGAAATTCAAAAAGCCTTGCCGGACAATGCCATCGTAGCGACGGATATTGGAAACGTTGCTTCGACGTCGAACAGTTATCTTGAGTTTAAAGGGGAGGGTAAGCATATTGCAGCTCTTACCTTTGGGAACACAGGATTTGCTTATCCAGCAGCACTAGGAGCCCAAATGGCTAGTCCGGACGTACCCTGTATCTCAATTGTTGGGGATGGAGCATGGGGGATGAGCTTGCACGAGGTAAGTACTGCAGTGGAGCATAACCTACCCGTTGTAGCCATTGTTTTCAGAAATGGAGCTTGGTGTGCTGAAAAGAAAAATCAAGTCGACTTCTACAATAATCGTTTCGTCGGTGCAGATATCCCTAATCCTGTAAGTTTTGTGCCGGTTGCCATTGCTATGGGTGCTGAAGGAATCCGTGTAGAGAAACCAGAAGAGGTTGGCCCCGCCTTAACACGAGCAATAAGCTTACGTAAGCCATTCCTACTAGAAATCGTTTGTGATGGAACCCAACTTGCTCCTCCGTTTAGAAAAGATGCCTTGCAAATGCCTACCCGTTTTCTTCCTAAGTACCAGCACTTAGATGTAAGGAACTGGTAATTAGTTTAGATAGGGCGTGTAAGTTCGTGTGATTTCACGCCCTCTAAAAGGACAATCATAAAATTAGCAGGGTAAAAAATTTAAATAAAAATAGACTGAATTTTCAAAATTAACTATTAAATAATTTTATGGCTAGCAATTATAAATCTAACTCAGAGAATAATGAAAAGAAGGAAGGAAGGAATATTAAATGGATGCTGAAGCAATCGTTGATACAAAGCTAATTATTGAAGAGCTCATAACTAGAGGGCGCGCGGCTATGGAAGAAATCAAGGATTATACACAGGAACAAGCGAATACGTTGGTTCAAGCAGTAGCTTGGGCTATTTACCAACAGGAACATGCTGAAGAACTCGCTCAGATTTCTGTTCGAGATACAGGATTAGGTAAATTTGAAGACAAGGTCACTAAAAATAAGCGCAAAACCTTTGGTACCTTGCGTGATTTGTTGGATCAGGTGGCTAAGTCAGTAGGAGTTATAAATATTGATACGGCTAAAGGGATTACGGAAATTGCTAAACCTGTGGGCATTGTTGCGGCAGTGGTCCCATCCACAAATCCAGGTGCAACCCCCGCCAATATTACGATGATGGCTTTGAAAGGACGCAATGCTACCATCATTGCCCCGTCCCCTAAAGGGTACACTACTTCAGAAAAACTGGTAGAGTATATTCATGTAGAACTAAAGAAAATAGGTGCACCTCTTGATCTAGTACAGACCCTGCCCTTTCCGGTGACTAAAGAATCAACCGGAGAATTAATGAAACAAGCTGACTTGGTAAGCGTAACTGGGTCTGGTAATAATGTTAAACTTGGTCAAACCTGTGGCACCCCTAATGTATGTGTCAGTGCTGGTAATGTTGTTTCAGTCGTCGATGCCAGCGCTAATCTACAAGAGGCTGCCCACAAGATTATGTTGAGTAAGACCTTCGACTTTGCAACCAGTTGTTCAAGTGATAATGCGGTGGTCATAGAAGCGGCAGTCTATGATCAGATGGTTGAAGCGTTAAAAAAAGAAGGCGGTTATCTCTGTAATGCTGAGGAAAAAGTTCAACTGCACAAGGCGATGTGGGATCAAAATGGGAAACGGCGGGGTATGACCACTGCTAAATCCGCAGAAGAAATGGTTAGAGCAGCCGAGATAACTGCACCAGACGCTGAAAATGCCACCTTCCTCATGGTTGAGGAAACAGGGGTAGGTAAAGCATTTCCTTTCTCTGGTGAAAAAATTTCCTTAGTCTTAACAGTTTATAAGGTTAAAGACTTTGAGCAGGCATTAACGCTAACTAAGCAAATTTTGAAATTTGTCGGACGTGGGCACTCTTGTGGTTTGCATACTAATGATGAAGCCCATATCGAGCGGATTGGCTTGGAGATGGACGTTTGTCGACTCTTGATTAACCAAGTTCAATGTTTCGGTAATGGAGGAAGCTTCGATAACGGTCTTAACTTTACGCTATCCATGGGTGGAGGTACCTGGGCAGGTAATAACATCAAGGAAAATCTTTCTTATAAACACTTCATTAATATTACGAAAGTTTCCAGGTTGATTCCAGAAGTAATCCCTACTGAAGAGGAGTTATTTGAGTCATATTGGACTAAATACGGTCGCTAAAATAGGGAGGCTGAAAAAATGAAACTGTTTGAATATCAAGCAAAAGAACTGTTTAAAGAGCAAGGAATTCCTGTTCCGGCCAGCACGCTCATCAGTAGTATTAGCCAATTAGATAATGCTTTGACCGAGATTGGTCTTCCTTGTGTACTAAAAGCACAAGTTTTGCAAGGTGGTCGTGGTAAAGCCGGATTGGTAAAATTTGTAGCAACTAAAGAAGAGGCAAGTGTTGAAGCTGAACGTATCTTAAAGGTTACTGGTAAGAAATTATTGGTTGAAGGTGCAGTTGAGTTTGAAAAGGAAATGTATATGGCCATCACCATTGATCCGGTCAGTGGATCAGCACTTGTCATGGCATGTCTCGATGGCGGGGTAGAGATTGAGGTAACAGCTCGTACAACACCGGAAAAAATAATCAAGGAAAAAATCGATCTCGCGAAGGGTCTGATGCCGTTCCAAGCTAGTAATGTTATGTACTCTCTGGGACTTAACAAAGATCAAACTGCCTCGGGAAGTAAAGTCCTCTTAAAACTTTATGAGTTATTCGTAAAATATGATGCAGAACTGGTGGAGATTAATCCACTGATGATCCTTAAAGACGGAACGATGATCGCTGCCGACGGAAAGTTCAGTATTGACGATAATTCTCTATTTAAACAGAATCGCTATTCTTTCACTAAGGATTACTATAAAAATGATTTTGAATACGAAGCAGCTCAGGATGGTATACCTTATATCCAATTCGAAGGAGATATTGGCCTGATGGTGGCCGGTGCAGGTCTGGCTAACGTAGTCTATGATTTAATCAGCTATTACGGCGGCACTGTGGCAAACTATCTTGAGTTTGGAGGACCCAACTATCATAAAGCCCAAAAATGCATGAAAATGATGCTGGATAGTAAACCAAAGTGCATCCTGATTGCTACTTTTGGCACAATAGCACGTGCCGATATTATGGCTCAAGGAATTGTTGATGCTGTTAAAGAGTTAAAACCAGATATTCCGATTGTGGCTGTTATCCGCGGTACAGGTGAAGAAGAGGCCCAGGAGTTGTTAAGAAGTGTTGGCTTGAATCCACTTAATGATACAGAAGAGGCTGTTAAGAGAGCAGTGGAGTTAGCGGGAGGTGGTTCAAGATGAGTATTATCATTGATTCCAGCACAAGAGTACTTATCCAAGGAATTACAGGTAAAGAGGGAAGCTTTTGGGCTAAGCACATGAAAGACTATGGGACGAATGTCGTTGTGGGTGTTACTCCCGGAAAAGAGGCTCAGGAGGTTGACGGGGTACCGGTTTATCATACAGTTCGCAGAGCAGTAGAACACAAACAAGTCGATGCCTCCTTACTCTTTGTTCCACCGCGTTTTGCCAAAGGTGCTATATATGAGGCCTTAGACTCCGGTATTAAAATAATTGTCGTTACAGCTGAGGGAATTCCACTCCATGAAATGGTCCAAATCCGTAAAGCGGCTCTTTCTGAAGGTGCCATGGTCATCGGAGGGAATACAACAGGTATCATCTCCACTGGTAAAGCGATGATGGGCTTTTTTCCATACTGGTTGGAGAGGGTTTATAAACCTGGTCGTATTGGGTTAATGACCAGAAGTGGATCCTTAACGAACGAGGTTACAGCTGAAATTGTTAAGGCCGGCTTTGGTTCTACCTCTGTCATTGGGGTCGGAGGGGATCCTATACCTTTCACACGTTTTGCGGAAATCCTGCCGCTTTTTGAAAAAGACCCCGATACAGATGCCGTTGTAATGATCGGAGAAATTGGCGGGACTATGGAAGAGGAAGTTGCAGAGGCTATTGGAAATGGGGTATTTACCAAGCCATTAATTGGTTTTATGGGGGGCAGAACAGCACCAAAAGGCCAAAAGATGGGCCATGCAGGAGCAATTATTACTGCAGGTAAAGGCACAGTAGCTGACAAGGTTGAAGCATTAACTGCCGTAGGTGCTATTGTGGCTGACCGACCAAGTATGATTGGTACATTGCTTAAACAGGTGCTTTAAAGTACAAGATTTGTTCACATTCAATAAAGGGTTATAACAAACTTCAAGCATGTCAATTGAAAATTGAAAGTTGTATAATCTTTTGTCTAAAATATACAGAATATTAAAAATAAAGAAGGATGTTATTATGTTAAAGAAGAAAATAGCAATATTTATCGAAGATAATTATAATGAAATTGAGTTTTGGTATCCGTATTATCGTATGCTTGAGGCAGGGTTCGAGGTTATTGTAATAGGCTCTGGAAGAGCAGATGTTTATACAAGCAAACTTGGGACGCTCACTAGAGGGCTTAATCCTTCGACCATTAATTGTGCTGAATTAGAGGGTGTCATAATTCCCGGCGGATTTGCTCCCGATAAAATACGATTAAATACGCAAATGTTAGAAATCGTCCGCAAATTATTTAATAATGGCAAACTAGTTGCGGCGATCTGCCATGCCGGATGGGTTTTGATATCGGCAGGTATTACAAAAGGTAAGCAGGTAACTGCCTGCCAATCGATTAAAGACGATTTAGTTAATGCGGGTGCCGAGTTTTTGGATCAAGCAGTTGTCGTTGATGGCAACCTAATCACTTCCCGTGTACCGGATGATGTGCCCGCATTTTCGAGAGAAATCCTAAAATTCTTAGCCTAAATTATAGTAATTACCTTCTTTTATACAGCATTAATAGGGGTATGCGGATTAATCTATAACGTGCGAGAAGAGCTCCTATTCAAATTAAAACATCTTTCAACTTTGAAAGAGAGGTGATAGTAGCTTTTCCTGAAAAAATTTCAAACTGGAGACCATTCCGAGTGATATACAAGGGGAAAAATTATAATCGAAGGAGGACTTAAGATGAAGCAAGTTTTAAGTGCAAACTGGGGTATAAAAAAGCTTGGAGCTTTAATATTAGTTATAGCCTTAGTTCTAACGATTGGAACAGGATGTGGAACAACAAGTAAACCAACAAGTGTTAGCCAAAAGCCCGATAATGCCCCAGCAAAAGTGGAAAAGTACCCGACTAGACCAATAAACATCATTGTACCATTTGGACCCGGGGGAGGCGCAGATCAATTAGGTCGTTTGCTTAGTAAAGAGTTAAGCCAAAAGCTAGGTGTCTCCTTCCCGGTTGTGAATATGGCCGGAGCCTCTGGTGCTGTAGGAATGGCAAAACTAGTCACAGAGCCAGCTGATGGATATAACATGTATGTCTATGTAACAGATACCCATGCGACGCTGGCAAGTGCTAAACCTGCTTTCAAATTAGAGGAATTTACAACGGTTGCTCGCATGCTCAAAGCTCCATCGTTCTTCTTTGTAAAGATGGATAGCCCTATAAAGACTTGGGCTGACCTAGAAAAGAAAATGAAAGATAATCCAGGCCAAGTGAAGGTTGCTGGAAATGGAGAAGGATCCATTGATGATGTGGCGCTTACCTATTTAGCCAAGAATCATGGTATTACAGTCAACAAAATTCCATATTCCAACCCAGGGGAACGTTATACCTCGATTTTAGGTGGCCATGCTGATGTTTTATACGAACAAGCTGGGGACGTGGCTTCTTATTTAGACCAAAAGCAAATGCGTCCGGTTTTAGTGTTTGACGAGAAACGGATGCCAGAATTCCCTGACGTTGTATCGACTGGGGAGCTGAACATGAAGGTATTCTTCCCCTTTGACCGTACAATCATTATGAAAGCCGGAACCTCTCCCGAGCAGATAAAGATTTTAAGTGATGCTATGAAAGAAATATATGATAAATCACCTGATTTCCAAAAGTTCCTAAAGGTTAACTATACTACTTCGGATAGTTTTATGGGACCTGAAGACGCCAAGAAAGCGTTGGCAGACAGTGTGGCGGAGATGAACAAAGCTTTAGGGAAATAAGATTAGGCTGATAATTAAAGGGCAAAGAGTTAGCACGGGCTGAAGCTTTTGCCCTTTAATTTAAGAATTATTGTATAACTAGATAGGGGGAGTGACAGTGGACAAGAAAAAGTCTCAGCAGCTTATGATCAGTGTTTTGCTTATACTATTTAGTTGTATATGTTATTATATGGCAACTAAATTTGTTGTGACTAAGACGCCAGGGCGGCTTGGACCGGATTTCTGGCCTAAAATGTTATGTATCTTGATTTTTGTCTTTTCGGTCGCGGATATCATCTTGATCTACTTAAATATCGATAAGCAGCCTTCAATATTAGAAGCGAAAACTGACGAAGAGGCTGAATTAGTGACTTTAGATAAAAAGTATCCGTTGCTTTTAGTAGGTGGCATGGTAGGTACTGGGATATACATCTTCCTACTACCTATTATTGGGTTTATTATATGCACTACTTTCTATCTTGCTGCAATCATGTTTTTAGGCCGGTACCGGAATAAAAAGGTGATTGTAAGCAGCAGTTTTATTGGCTCCTTTATCCTCCTAATAGTTTTTAGTAAGATTGTCTATATCTCCTTACCCACAGGAATTGGGTTCTTTGGTGAATTTACATTTTTACTCTATAAATTGTTAGGAGTTAGTTAATTTGCGTTATTGTAGAGATTTACTACAATTCAGAAAGGAGCGAATCAATGAACACCTTTATCCAAATTCTATCCAGCTTGGGTCAGGGAATAATTGCGGATTTGAATCTGGTTACGTTACTGATGATATTGGTCGGGGCGCTTGTTGGGATGATCTGTGCTGCAGTTCCTGGTCTAACACTTATAACCGGTATAATCCTTGTGTTGCCCTTTACCTATGTAATGGATGCCACAAATGCCATTATATTATTAACGGCCATCTATCTCGCAGGTACCTATGGAGGGGCATTTCCAGCGATATTATTTAAGATTCCTGGTGATCCGATCCATGTACCGTTGCTTTGGGATGGTTATCCAATGGCTCGTCTAGGACTGGGAGCAAAAGCCTTGGGTTGGACTCTCGTGTCTACGATCTCAGGTGGATTGTTTGCAGTAATCCTCTTGGTTTTAGTTTCAGCTCCCTTGGCTGTGGTAGCTCTCAAATTTTCAAGTCCTGAGTATTTTGCGATTGTCTTTTTAGGACTGACAAGTGTTTTGTTTTTAGGGGATGCTTCACTACGCCATAGCATTGTATCCTTGGCCTTGGGACTTTTGATCTCTACTATAGGAGTAGATGCCATGTTCGGGGTGGATAGATTTACGTTTAATACTGATTTGCTCCGTGGTGGGGTCGATTATCTAAACGTCTTAATCGGGGTTTATGCCGTAGCAGAAATCCTTGCCAGGATGGAACAGGGCTTTGCGGCACCAAGTTTAAAGCTGGTCAGTAAAGTGAAAACAACATTGCCTTCGTTTAAGGAGTTTAGTAACTTATTCCCTACTTATTTCAGGAGCAGTATTCTCGGAACCTTTATTGGTTTTGTGCCCGGAGCTGGAGCGACAATCGCTGCATTTCTAGGATACGGTGTAGAAAAACAGGTTGGGAAGAACCGGAAACAATTAGGTGAAGGGGCCCCTGAAGGGATTATGGCCAGCCAAGCAGCAGCTACGTCATCTGTCGGAGGCGCTTTGATTCCCTTACTTACCTTAGGAATACCGGGAAGTGGCGCAACGGCAATTCTAATGGGGGCATTCTTATTACACGGGATTCAACCCGGACCAGGAATTTTCATGAATAATGGTCCACTAATCTACGCAATATACGGGTCGTTGTTTCTTTGCTTAGCATTGATGATTATACTCGGCTTCTTGTCAGTGAGGCCACTAATGACAATACTAAAGGCACCGGAAGCAGTCACGTCTTCCTTCATTTTGGTACTTTGTATGTTGGGAGCTTATGCGCTCCGGTCAAATATTCAGGACGTATGGATTTTATTTGTTTTTGGATTAGTGGGTTATGTATTGACACGATATAATTATCCGACTACCCCATTGGTACTCGGGGCAATCCTTGGTCCGTTGGCGGAGAGTTCCTTTTTGACGACGATGATCAGCTTCCATAATGATTGGACTGTCTTATTTACCCGTCCGGTTAGTGCAGTATTTATGATATTAGCTTTGATTAGTCTTTTGGTAGCTGTATTATTACCTGTGTTAAAGAGAAAGAAGGAATTAATCAAGAATTAATCAAAACACTTGTAATAAAGTTCTGTCGAGACAACGCATGCAACTAAGGCGAAGACACAGGACACTGCCTAGTATCGAATACGCCATGAATGGTACGGATTCGACCGGTCGCCTTCCCCAAGGTTTGGCACCAGCTTTCATAGAAGGGAGGCCTTGTCATGGATGAATCGAAATCATGGCAGGAACACCAAAAGTGTAAGAAGGTTATACATTCCCTAGCAAAAAGACTGTATAGTTGCATCGCCTTTTCTTCAAACAAACATCATCTTTAGCAAATTTACCATTTAGATCCTTTGGTCGTTGAAGGTTTTTGCTATGACCTTAATCGATCACCATCCTGCTCGGGGACATCATTTTATACATTCGGAACTCCTCCATACGCGAAGGAAGCAGGACCTTACGCGGAACGACAATAGATCCTTCTTTATTGTGGCACGGACAGACTTACTTACTAATTTAAAATCTTTTAACACGGGTGTAGAAGATCGTTCTCTCTATACCCGTGTCTTTATTCTAGACATGTTTTCGTTAAAATTATTACCTTTGTTGTTGTAATTGGCTAATTAATTTATAATGGTTGATATATGATATACAGCAATCCTCCAAAGACGTGAGATTATCGCACTATTCATAACTTGAGCTATAAGGACAAGGGAGATGGAATGTCGATGAGCAAGATATTACGGGTGAATATGTCAAATTTGAGCCTCGTGACAGAAGTGCCCAAAGAAGACTATCGCCTTCTCGGCGGTCGCGCGTTTATTGCTAAATATATGTTGGCAGAAGTGAAGTCAATCTGTGAACCTTTAGGACGGCATAACGCATTAATTTTTGCCCCAGGGCTTCTCGGTGGCAGTAAGGCCTTTAGCTCTGGGCGAATTTCCATTGGAGGCAAAAGTCCGTTAACCGGTGGCATTAAAGAAAGCAATGGGGGCGGAGTGGTTGGCATAAAATTAGCTCGACTCGGCTATCAAGCAGTGATTATTGAAGATCTCCCCAAAGCTGCTCAGAAATATATCCTTAAAATCACAAGCTCAGGAGCAGAGCTGCTTTCAACTGAAGATTATTGGGGCCGTGGAGTGTATGAGATTGTAGCTCGTCTGAGACAAGACTTGGGCGAGAAGTTTGATGTGCCGGAGGAAGAACTGGATGATGTCCATCAAGTGTCCAGCGGGAGATTAAATGCATGAGTATATTAAGAGACTTAGATTATAGAAATATTGCGGCAGGAATTGCCTCAGGACTCTTGGCGATAACGGGTCCACCTGCCATGGTAATAGAGGCTGCTTCAAATGGTAACTTTACTACGACACAGACGATTCTCTGGATGTTCGCAGTCTATGTGTTCGGTGGGATTTTTAGCATTCTAGTGCCACTGTACTATCGTATGCCGATTGTGGGGGCCCACTCAATTACGGGTATAGCCTTTCTAACCACAGTTACGGCTCAATTTACCTATCACCAGCTCATCGGTTCCTACCTTTTTGCCGGCCTATCGATGCTCTTGATTGGCTATCTGGGCGTTTTTTCAAAGCTGCTTGAATATGTACCCAAACAAATCATTGCTGTAATGTTAGCAGGAATGATCACGAAGTATATGGTTAATTATGTGGGGGCGATACACCAACTCCCGCTGCTCGGTGGAATCTCCCTCCTTACATATTTTATGTTTACCAAATTTCGAACACGGATTCCCCCCATGGTAGCGGCTATAGCGATGGGTTTAATTCTCTTACTTTTAACACAGCCCTTGAATAGCAGTGGATTAATAACGTCCTTTGTAATTCCGACTCTTCAACTTCCAGAATTTAATCTCATGAGCTTTATTTCCGTTTCGATTCCTCTCGCCCTTCTTATTTTAAGTAATGATGCTGCCGTCGGAATAGGCGCTTTGGAGCAAAATGGTTATCGGCCCCCAGTGAATCGAATCATAGCCTTAAGTGGAGTTTTTACGATCATTACGAGTTTTTTCGGAGGGCAGTCTGCCAACGTGGCAGGAATGATGTCAGCTATTTGTTCAGATCAAGAGGCTGGGCCGAAAGAAAAACGATATATGGGAGCAGTGGTCTCGGGCTGCATCATTCTTGTGTTCGGCTTATTTGCCTGGAAGCTGGTTCCCTTGTTTCAGGCTTTACCAAAGGCGTTTATTTCAATACTTGTTGGCTTTGCCCTGCTGGGAGTGTTCGGAAATAGCTTGTCTGTTGGCTTCTCGAAGCCGACGATGAAAATGAGTGCGGCCTTTACCTTTGTCATCGCCGTATCGAGTATCACGATTTTTAATATAGGTGCTCCGGTATGGGCCTTAGTCGTTGGTACGTTCATTGCACGTTATATTGAGGAAGCTTAATCAACAGACGTTACAAACATAGAATCTTCCGTACAATAAATCGGCCTACCCTTTTTAAGAATATTTGGGAACCTAAATGAAAGTTCCTCTTCCCATCTCATTACAATTTTAACAATCTTGTCTATCAACAGAAGAATTTCCTGATCTAAAGATGGAAGTCTGTGTTCAATATCAGCATACTCCAATGGAGAGTATATTTCATCATCCGAGCATATTTTTCTGTTAACAAGTTTCTTTTGTTTTCCTGCGCCATATAAAGGTCATTCAGATAGCTTTCCAGGGTGTCCTAAGACCAGCTTATCGCTTGTTCCCCGGCACCTAACTGTTGACTTTTAATGTTAATCGTGTTTAGGGATAAGCTTTCCAGCTTCCGTAGTTAAAATCTCTCCATTTGACACAACAATCTGTCCATGAACTAGTGTGAAATTAAGCCCTATGGGAAATTCGGAGGGCTCGTTGAAATTCTCAATAGCATTGATTTTTTCTGGTTCAAAGATGACTAGGTCAGCATCATAACCCGTTTTAACAAATCCCTTATTAGGTAGATTTAACCTGAGGGCTGGGTCTCCTGTGATTCGCTTGATACCTTCTGCCCAAGTCATGAGCTTTTTATCTCGGACATATTCTCCCAAGAACTTAGGGTATGTGCCATATAAACGGGGATGAGGTTTGCCCGTAGGAATTCCATCCGAACCTATTTGACACAACGGGTGTTTCAGCAAAGCAACAATATCTTCCTCGGCAAAAAGATTGTGCAATACCATAGAACACCGACAATCCTCGCTAATCAAAAGTTCAGCGATCTGATCAATTATTTCATGAACGAGTTTGGTTGGTTCTAAGCCTGTTTTTCGGACTAACTCAGTCGCTGTTTGACCTTCAGCCCATTTGTTTCGCTGGTTAAAGGTCGAACTAATCATAATATTTGACCATCCTACCATTCCAACAAAGTTATCCCAACCCGGATAATCTGGTCCATTATCATTCAATTCTGCCTTTAGCCTAGCTCGCTGTTGAGGGTCCTTTAGTCTGCGAATAATTTCAGGACTACCACCTTCCTTGGCCCAAGGGGGTAGAATTTGAGACAAAAGTGTACTGCCGGCCCGATAAGGGTGCTGATCAAAGGTGACATCGACGCCATCCATCCTAGCTTGTTCCACCATTTCTATCAATTCCTGACCAGTAATACCGAACTTTGGATTAGCGTAGGAGCGCATATGGGATATCTGCAACTTAACCCCGGATTCTTTGGCTACAGCTAGGGCCTCGGTCATTCCCTCACGGACTTGGCGAGAGTGGCTGCGAATATGAATCATCATGATGCCATTATGAGCTGCCACCACCGAACTTAGTGCGACGAGTTCTTGTTTAGGGGCAAACATTCCTGGTAAATAAGCCAAACCATAGGAAATACCTAAAGCTCCCTGTGACATGGCTTCTTCCACGATCATGCTCATCCTCTCCAAATCCTTTGCTGAAGGTGTGACATTTTTTAAGCCTAAAACTTGGGCTCTAATAGCTCCATGCCCGATCAAAGGTACTATGTTGTTGGACTTTTTTGCTTTGTTTAAATCAGATAAAAAGGATGAAAAATTGGGCCAATCCCAAGTTTGGGGCAGATTTCCTAAGATTGGGGCTAAATAATTGCGCCAATCTTGCATCGTTTCCGTATGCGGAGCTGATCCGAGACCACATTGCCCAATCAGTTCAGTTGTAACCCCTTGTCTTATTCTACTTTCACGGATTGGACCAGACATAAACGGTACTAAGTCACAATGACTATGCACATCGATGAACCCCGGAGCAACCATTTTGTGGGTGGCATCGATGACGAGGTTAGCGTCTGTTGACAGATCTTTAGCCACCTCTACAATCATGCCATCCTTAATCCCAACGTCATTATGCTTGGGCGTATTACCCGTTCCATCCAACACTAAGCCACCTATTATTGCAATATCTAACATTAATAACAGAACCTTTCAACTTAATCTTAACGTCTAATTAATAATTTACTCTACCAAAATAAAGTTGATTGTTCAACTTCCAAAAAGCACCTGTACCAATAAATGAGGTGGTCATTTCTGAGGAAAAACAAGGGGTCAGGTGTGTTGTTTCGGATAATTAATTCGAAACAACACACCTGTCCCTCTGTTTCGGGGCGTTTAGGGAGTAAATGCGGGTCTACCCTCATCAATAATTTCCGAACTTTCAAAAAAACCTTTAAGTAAAGCGGCTTGTGATTGTAAAGCCATGCCGTCAATATGTCTTCTATCCATCATTAGGTAATCATTTCCGCTTTTTAAGTATGGGTTTGGACCGACAGCACACAACACTTTGAAACCGTTATCGAGTAGATATTGAAACTTAGGGTCACCGGGTAGGACTGAACTTCCAAAGGGATAAATATATACATCCGTAAGGCCCGTAAAAGGGGCTACCTCCGTTTGCCAGCGCTGGGTATCTTTTGTCAATACAGTTAGGGGGATTTTTCTGGCATCAAGGTGACCGTACCCATGGGAAGCAAAGGACCAGCCAGTTTCTTTCAAGCGTTTTATGATGATGAGTGCTTGATTTTTTTCAAAGTCGAAGTTGGGGGAGTCTAACTGATTTGTTCGGTACCCTAAAACCCCTTCATACCCAGTGAGAGCAAGGATACCTTTGGCTCCATTTAAAGAAAAGTCTTCGTGTTCCTGTACAAATTGATCGAGGATAGGGATGATTTCATTATCTCGAGAAGTAGTAGGTACTCCCTGTGGAGACAAGGAAAAGGTGGCAATATTTCCGTGTTCATCAAGGATTAACTTATGCACTGTGCCATTCGGAATCATATATTCGTAGTAATTTAGGTCATCAATTGAAATAATCAAAGGCTTCTTACCGGCTGGTAGTAATAAATCTTTTCTAACAGTCAGAGGCTTCCCATCTTTCGAGGGGTTTAAAATTGCATGAATATCAATCAGGATATAGTTGTTTTTATATAAAGAATCTAGGATTTTTTTAAATTCTTTGACAGTTATAAACCAGTCATTAAAACCTTTAGATTGCTGGTCATTATCAAAAGCCAGCTCAGGATAAGCTAGTAAGGGGTGAAAAAATATGTGTTCTATTGGTCCTTGATATACAACCATTGCGTGGGCTTTTTTGTAATCGGTTAGCTTGGTCAATATCTCACTATCATTCGGATAGTACTCGGAGATCGTCTGAAGGGTATCGTAAGCTTCTTTGTATTGTTGCTCGTTGGCAAGAGCAGCGGCAATAGCTAGGTACTCTGAGTATACAATAGCTAAACCTTCTTTGATTTTTTCCTGAGCAACTTGAAAGTCCTTTTCATCCTCTGGAATTACGTTTTGGTACAACGGTATGGACTTAAGGTAATCGTTAGTGGCGAAGTATTGATTAGCAGTGGTTAAATCTTGACGGGATTGATAATAAGCTTCAAGTTCGATTTGATAGGATCTGACCGAATTTTCAAAGCCAAGTTTCTTTATGTTTTGCAGGTAATAAGTAATTTTATCGTAATCTGCCCCAGTATCAATATAAACCTTTGTAACCTCCTTTAACTGAGAATCAATAATGGGAAGCAACTCTTTTTGGAATAGAGTAATCCCATGATTAAGTTCAGAGGTTTGGAAACCTGATTTCTCCAGTAAGATTTGATCGGTGATACTGGCAAATTTATTGGCTAAAATTTCGTTAATCTGAATTGCGGTGGAATCTTTTAGTCTTCCACGAACTAGGGTATTGATCTCATTTAACTCAGTTCGGGCGTTATCGTACTGGTTGTTATGTACTAGGCTTATGAAGTTATCAAGTTTCGAGGATAGATGGGGGGGAATTACTAGATAACCAAATAAAGTGAGTATGATCAATACGACTTGGAATGAAAGCATAGCAAAGAGGAAAAGGTAAAATCCTAAAGGTTTAAAGCGGTTTACGAGCAGAGCATTGTTGTTAGGTTTATGTGGCTTAAAGTTTGGAACGGAATTCATAAAAGTCTCTCCCTCGTGTTAAAAAATGCACCATTTATAACAAGCTTTATTATTTTCGACAGAAAAGCATTATTTTCCTACCCAAGTCAAACAAGTTACGCAAGAAGATTAGAGAAAATTTCAAAATATGTACAGTCAATTTGGGGAACAGAGGGACAAGAGTGTTGTTTCTTCTCTGTTTCTTCTCTGTTTCTTCTCTGTTTCTTCTCTGTTTCTTTGTTTTGTTTCTTCGAAACAGTGTACCTGCCCCCTGTTCCATTCCCCACTCCTGCATTGGGTGTCTTTATTTAGATCGTTTTGGCTTAGGGACTGCTTCTTTTTTAGGGGTAGAAAATCTAACACCCGAATGTTTAAAATTGTAAATAAAAAATTCTTAACATTATGCCAATTATAGTGTATTATATAACAAATAATAAATAGGAGGCGTGATATATGAAAGAGAAACACCGTGAAGGGTTACTGGAGGAAAAACGGTTGTTTTTCCCTCCTACAGGGTTTAGCTCAAATGCCGTAATTCAAAACCCTAAAATTCACGAACTAGGGCAGGAACGGACGAAGTTTTGGGACGAACAGGGGAAACGGTTGGACTGGTTTCAACCATGGGACACTGTATTAGAGTGGAATCCTCCGTTTGCCAAGTGGTATGTTGGCGGAAAATTGAATGCAGCTTATAATTGCTTAGATCGACATTTAGAGGGGGCGCGTCGGAATAAAGCGGCACTAATATTTGAAGGAGAACTTGGAGAGCGTAGAGTCTTAACCTATCAAGATCTTCATCGTGAGGTATCCCAGTTTGCGAATGTTCTCAAGTCTTTAGGGGTAGAAAAGGGAGACCGCGTGACAATTTATATGCCCATGATCCCAGAGACTGTGATCGCTATGCTAGCTTGCGCTAGGCTTGGAGCTCCGCATACTGTCGTATTTGGTGGATTCAGTGCGGAAGCTTTGAGTGACAGAGTCCTAGACGCTCAGGCAAAGGTTGTCGTTACATCCGATGGAAGTTATCGTCGTGGAAATATCATTCCGTTGAAAGAAAGTGTGGATCAAGCACTTCGCGATGTCACTTGTGTTGAAAAAGTGATCGTTGTTCAACGGACGAGTCAGCCTGTTAATATGCAAGAAGAACGGGATATGTGGTATCACGAGGTCATTAAGAATGTCTCGCTCGTTTGTCCAGCCGAACCAATGGAAGCGGATGATATGCTTTTCATTCTTTACACGAGCGGAACAACTGGAAAACCCAAAGGAGTTGTTCATACTGTCGGTGGTTATATGGTTGGAGTTTCAACAACTCATGAATGGGTATTTGACCTCAAAGAAGAAGATGTCTATTGGTGTACTGCGGATGTTGGTTGGATAACAGGACATAGTTATTTGGTGTATGGACCATTATCTAATGGTGCAACGGTTGTTATGTATGAAGGAGCACCGGATTATCCGGAAAAGGATCGGTATTGGGAAATCATCGAGAAGTATAGGGTAACAATTTTATATACTGCACCAACCGCAATTCGCACGTTTATGAAATGGGGGGAAAGTTATCCTTTAGGCAGGGATCTATCAAGTTTACGACTCTTGGGTTCGGTCGGAGAACCGATTAACCCAGAAGCTTGGATGTGGTACTACAAATATATTGGGGGAGAGCGCTGCCCCATAGTAGATACCTGGTGGCAAACGGAAACGGGTATGATTATGATGACACCCGTTCCAGGGATTACCCCTCTAAAGCCAGGATCGTGCACGATCCCGTTCCCAGGTGTCCATTTAGAAGTAGTGGATTCTGTAGGCGATCCAGTACCGAAAGGTGAGGGGGGGTATTTAGTAGTTTGCGAGCCTTGGCCTGCGATGCTTAAAACGGTGTATGGTGATGACAAACGCTATGAGGACACGTATTGGAGCCAGTTTACTGGTGTGTATTTTACCGGAGATGAAGCGAAATGGGATGAAGATGGTTATTTCTGGGTGATTGGTCGCGTGGATGATGTCATCAATGTCTCGGGACATCGGATTGGGACTGCGGAAGTAGAAGGTGCTTTGGTTGATCATCCATCGGTTGCTGAAGCAGCCTGCGTGGGTAGAATTCACGAAGTAAAGGGGCAAGCGGTGTTTGCCTTTGTCAGTTTAAAAGAAGGAATAGTAATCCACGATGGGCTAATTAATGAACTAAAAGCGCATGTTGTCCTAAAAATCGGTGCACTCGCCCGGCCAGATGACATTTTTTTGACGGCTGAATTACCTAAAACTCGAAGCGGAAAGATTATGAGGCGTCTTCTAAAGGACATCGCCGAAGGTCGGGCAATGGGTGATACCAGCACCCTTGCAGATGTTGCTGTTATTAATTTTCTGAAAAAGAATATTGACGCCCAGAAAATCCTAGATGCGCGGAATGCCTCGCTAAAATTAGGGAGGAATAAGATTTTAATTCCTGACAATGCCACGTTTAATCGTTGTAAGGATGAGTCTTATGATGGGTACAGTTATACAGTATGGTTCTCTACACCTGCTAAGGATGGATCACGTCATCCAGTTACCCATTTTTATTGCTTTCAGTGGATAGAAAGACTGAACTTAGCGGCTCAAGTTGGTTTGGCAATCACAAATATCATGATAAACAACAGTAGTGCAGTCGAAGCAATATTCGGAAGTGGGATACCAGATTTTAGCCATGCGGTGATCAATGAGGGGAATATTAAGGATGACTTATCAGAGGAAGGACAACTCTGCTTTTGTGGTTCAGAGGGCTAGGGAGATGAAATTAGAACGACTTAAAGGATACGTCTTAAATATCCAGAAGAAATCGATTGAGAAAAGGAAAGAAGAGGCTATTTAAATTAAAGTTTGTTGAAGTTGAGAATTTTTTACCAAATTAATTTATAATTCTACAATTTATACTGTATACTTTTAACAAATTCCTTGTCGGTTGGCTAATAAAGTGATAATTTATGAATAATAAATATGGAGCAAAGGCGCTCTTTAAAGATTTGGCACAACAATCTTTAGGGGGTCTTTGCTCCATATTTTTACTATTTAATTTCAGAAGTTTAGCAACAATGGAAAAATTAACCCACTCTAAGAATTTATTGTATTTTTTAGGTATAGGTAATATACTATAGCTTGTACAGTAATTGGCAATTAAGCTTTCTGGAGATGGTTATCTCTAGGAAGCTTTTCTTCTTGGCAAGAAGGGGGTATAAGTATGGGGGGGCGTCCCTTCTCGCCATCACGGCGCCTTGCCATCCATGGAGGTGTTCTAATCTCGAACATCCTTGTTCGAGTCATGGCTACAGGGACACTCGGCCATCCATGGCCGGCGTAACTTGAAAATATACATATAATTGAATTTTCCAACAGGATGGAGTTGTAGAGTATTGAACTTAAAATTCAGAGGGGTCATAAAACAAGTTTTAGTATTGTTTGCTGCTCTGGTGGGAGCATTGCTAGTAGGTGCATTATTTCTTCTTTTAGCCAAGTCGGATCCTATGAAAGCTTATGCTGTTATGTTTTCAGGCCCGGTGAATGACAAATACGGGATAACCGAGACTTTGGTGCGGACAGCCCCCCTGCTCTTGGTGGGGTTGGGTATCGTTATTTCATTCCGCAGCGGGATCATTAACATTGGCGCGGAGGGTCAGATTTTGGCCGGAGCTATTGGGGCGGCTGCCGTAGCCACCTCCTTGCCTGGTTTGCCAGCGGTCATCCTGATGCCACTGGTATTTCTGGTCGGCGGTTTGTGCGGCGCGATCTGGGGGGGGATTGCTGGCTGGCTGAAAGCGCGTCTATCAGTTAATGAGATTCTCAGTACAGTGATGCTCAATCAGATTGCGTTTCAGTTATATATGTTTCTGATACGTGGACCGTTAATCGATCCTCAAGAGGTTTCTTATGGCACTGGCGTACCGCAA
Organism: Peptococcaceae bacterium BRH_c23; assembly: GCA_000961805.1. The sequence goes on from LADV01000216.1 coordinate 23,595, forward strand.
ACAGCCTTAATCCCTGATCAGATCTGGCTTAGCAAGCTGATCCCAGGGACTCGACTTCATTCTGGAATAATTTTCGCGTTAGTGTTGGCGGTCTTGGTCTATATCTTTTTATGGCGAACCAGTATCGGATATCGTATGCGAGCAGTGGGTGCAGGACCTGAGGCCGCCCGATACGCCGGTATTAAAGTGGAATGGTACTTAGTACTAGCCATGGCTCTTGCTGGCGGAATGGCTGGACTGGCAGGTGTTGTAGAGGTGACGGGAGTACATCACCGCGCTTTAGAGGGTCTATCGGCAGGGTACGGATTCAGTGGTATCGTTGCTGCTCTTTTCGGACGCTTGCATCCCTTAGGCACCATACCGGCCGCGGTGCTGTTCGGTGCGTTGCTTTTAGGGGCGGAGATGATGCAAAGGGCTGTCAACATTCCTGCAGCCATGATCATGGTGATCCAAGGGCTTGTCGTCTTATTTGTGGTTTCTAGCGATTACTTCCTAAGGAACTCAGGTTCTTTAGCCCAATTAAAGGCTAAGTTATTTGGAGAAAAAGTGGACAAGCAAGGGGGCGAGTCATAATGGACGGTATCATCAATTCGGAAATAATCATCATTATCCTTGCTGCTGGAATCCGTCTGGCCACGCCTTACCTTTTAGCTGCCTTAGGGGAAATGTTTGTCCAACGCTCGGGGGTTTATAACCTAGGCGTGGAAGGAATCATGATGATGGGCGCTTTTGCGGGATTTTATGCGACGCTTCAGCTGGGAAGTCCCCTCCTAGGCATTGCTGTCAGCCTGGTCGTAGGGGCGTTAATGGGCTTGTTAATGGCCTTAGTCAGTGTGACATTTAAGGCTGAACAGGGAATTAGTGGTATAGGACTTTACATGTTTGGTTGGGGTCTGTCAGGGTTGCTTTTTCGCCTCTACGTGGGAGGCATTACTTCCGTCGAGGGCTTGAAGGCCGTAAAAATCCCACTGTTGAGTACAATTCCATTCCTTGGACCAGTACTATTTGATCATAACGGGTTAGTGTATACCGCGTTTATTCTAGTCCCCGTGACAGGTTTTATACTGTTTAAGACGAGTTGGGGTCTCAATGTGCGGGCTGTAGGCAATAAACCAGAGGCAGCGGACACCCTGGGGGTTAGTGTCGTACTTATTAGATATCAATGTTTGATTGTGGGCGGTATGCTGGCCGCTCTGGCTGGGGCTTTCTTAACAATAGGACAGGCTAATATGTATGCTGACAATATCACAGCAGGCAGAGGTTTTATCGCCATTGCCCTAGTTTACTTCGGACGCTGGAGTCCCTGGGGTATTCTGCTTGGCTCTCTCTTATTTAGTTTGGCGGATTCCTTTCAGAGCATGGTTCAAGTGCTGGGGATCAATTTCCCTTACGAATTGGCCGTCATTTTACCGTACATGGTCACAATTATTGCTTTAGCAATTTCCTATGGACGCGTCTGGTCCCCAGCAGCACTGGGTAAGCCCTTTCAGCGCGGAACCAGAGGTTAATTATAGAGAAAATTTAAGGAGGAAAAAGACATGAAAAAAAGAGTACTTACTTTATTGTTGGCTGCCCTTACTCTCTTAGCTTTAAGTGGTTGTGGCACCAAACCGACCGCTCAATCGACTCCTACCCCTGCTCCTGAGGCTCCAAAAGTGGAAAAGATCCGCATCGCGCTTGTGCTTCCGGCTACTGTAGATGATTTAGCTTGGGGCCAGTCCATGGTGGAAGGCTTGAAAGCCGTTCAGAAAACCATGGGTGAAGACAAAGTGGAGGTCGCCATCAGCGAAAAGTTGGGGAATGCTGTAGACGCAGGGTCTGCTATCCGCCAGTATGCAACCCAAGGGTATGATATTATTTTTGCCCACGGCTCCCAGTACCAAAGCGTCTTAACCGAAATTATCAAGGACTTCCCTAAAACAACGTTTGCCTATGGCACCGGTTTCGCCACTCATCCCAATGTTTTTGCTTATGATCCACAGGCCCAAGAAGGTGGCTACCTGTTAGGTATGCTCGCAGCCATGATGACCAAATCGGGTATAGTGGGAATTGTTGGACCCGTAGAATCCGGTGATGCAGTAAAATATAACTATGGTGTACAGCAAGGTGTGATAGCGGGTAAAGCAGATGTAAAATCGCGTATCTCTTATACGGGCTCCTTTAATGATATCGTGGGGGCAGGCAATATGGCCAAAACCCATATGAGTGCCGGAGCTGACATCATCACTGGTTCCTCTCAGCAGGCTGTAGGAGCCTTGAGAGCAGTTGCCGAAACCGAGGGCAAATACTGGCTCTCAACGGATATGGACCAAAGCAATATTGCTCCTAACCACGTTTTAGCAGCCCAAGTGTATAACTGGGAGAAGATTGTTGGTAAAATTATTGAATTAAGAAAAACGGGAACTCTTGGTGGACAACACTTAACCCTGAGTTTAGCTGACGGAACGATTGTATTAAAGTACAATGAAAAATTGGCAGATAAGATCCCTGCTGAGGCCAAAGCTGCAGTAGAAAAAGCTAAGCAGGACATTATCAGCGGAAAACTAAAAGTGGAATTACCGAAGAAATAACGGGTGAGTACAAATGGTAGAAAAGATTGAAAACTTACAGATGTCTGGAATCACCAAACGTTTTCCTGGTGTCCTATGTAGTAATAATGTTAGTATTGAAATAAAATCCGGTGAAGTACTGGCCATTCTGGGTGAAAACGGAGCAGGCAAAACCACTCTGATGAATATCCTTTACGGCCTTTACCGGCCTGATGCAGGTAGGATCTTGCTAAATGGTAAACAAGTCAATATTAATTCTCCTAAAGACGCTATTGCGCTCGGGATTGGTATGGTGCACCAGCATTTTATGCTGGTGCCGACACTTACCGTCTGTGAGAACGTTATTTTAGGGCTATCCAAGACGTTCTTAGTGGATCTTAAAACGGCCGCTAAAAGGATTAAAGAAATTACGGACACCTATGGTTTAGCCATCAATCCCGATGCCTATGTCTGGCAGTTAAGTGTTGGGGAACAGCAACGCGTAGAGATTATCAAAGCGCTTTATCGCGGTGCCAATCTATTGATCCTGGATGAACCGACAGCGGTACTCACGCCCCAGGAATCCAACGAATTAATTCAGTTGCTCAGAAACATGGCCGCCCAGGGAAACTCGATCATTATAATAAGCCATAAATTACATGAAGTAATGGCCTTAAGTGATAGGGTTACCGTCCTTAGGGATGGGGCAGTGTGCGCCGATGTTTTGACCCGTGAAACTTCGCAGGAAGCTCTCGCGCAGTTAATGGTGGGAAGAGAAATGGCTCCCTGTAAAAGGGAAGGAACGTTTTCGCCGGGTAAGACTGTATTAGAGCTTGAGAATGTTTTTTCGCAGGGGGATAAAGGAACAGAGGCTTTGGCTGGAGTTTCTTTCGCGATCAGAGAAGGAGAAATCTTAGGAATTGCCGGAGTTTCAGGTAATGGGCAAAAAGAACTTGCTGAGGTGATCGCTGGACTGAGAAAACTAAGTAAAGGTAAAATTAGTTTAAACGGCAAAGAAAGCACCAAAATGTCACCAGCTCATATCATTGACCAGGGCTTGGGTTATATCCCAGAAGATCGGCTTCATGTGGGAACCATCCCTTCCTTTAGTATCTGGGAAAACGTTATTCTGAAAGATCACCACTTGCCTCCTTTTGCCAAACATCTACTTCTCCAAAACCGGGCAATTAGCTCCCACAGTTCATCGTTGGTAGATAAGTACGGAATCAAAACACCTGACTTGGAAACTCCTACAAGCAGTCTGTCCGGCGGCAATATCCAACGGGTCATTCTAGCCAGGGAGATTACCCGTAGTCCAGTAGCGCTGGTAGCTGCTTATCCTACCCGAGGACTGGACATTGGGGCGACAGAATATTTGCATAGCAAACTCCTGGAAGCCCGTAGGAACGGTATTGGAGTCTTATTGATTTCTGAGGATCTCGAAGAACTGATGAGCCTATGTGATAACATAGCAGTGCTTTATGAGGGCAGAGTTATGAAGGTTATGCCGGTTGAGGAAACAAATGAACGTAATCTGGGACTCCTGATGGCCGGTATAGCCTAGAGGAGGCTCGAGAGCTAGGTCAAAACAACTCCCTCAGAAGTGCTTATTGCGCTCTGAGGGAGTTGTTTTCGCTGGATTCAATACTCTTTTAAAACTTGCTAGCCGGCCGTTGACAAAAACATATCAAAATTTAAATATTATATAGTAGATCAATTGCGGACAATTAACATGATTAGTCGATTCTACATATATTAGCCAAGAAAGGGAGGGCTTTAATTTGAATAACAACATATCGCAATGTCCTTTATTAAAACAGGGTTCCTCGGGTGCTAGCGTTAAAATATTGCAACAAAGGTTGGCAGCAGCCGGTTTCGCCCCTGGAAGCATTGATGGAATCTTTGGACCCATGACTCGAGTAGCTGTGGTTGCCTTCCAGAAGAGCGAGGGACTAGTGCAGGATGGAATTGTCGGTAGAATGACTTGGACTGCATTGGGCGTAAATTGTAATACACCACCGGTCAATAACTGCCCGACGCTTGCACAAGGAAGTACTGGACCGGCTGTAACGAGACTTCAGGGACTTCTTAAGACCAGGGGATTCTATGAAGGCAATATCGATGGGATTTTTGGACCCATTACTAGAACAGCTGTAATTAATTTTCAAAATACTTCGAAACTATTGCGAGATGGAATCGTCGGAATACAGACTTGGACTGCTCTAGGCGTAAATTGTGCTTAGCGCCCAAAAAGAGAAACAAGGAGAGTAGGCGCCAATACCCATTATCGTCAAGTCAATTGGTATCCCACTTAGTTGTTGTTGAATGAGTTCTGTGTAGCCCGTATCGGCTCCAAAAAATAGATTGATCCCGTTTTTAGATAATAGGAAACTGTTCGCTTCCATCCCTTTTTTCCAGGGTATTCTAGCTCCCCAGTGTTGGCCCTCTATCGCCCTGACCTTAACTCCGGCGAAAGACTTACTGTCTTGCCAGTGCATTTCTTCAACAGATTGGAATTTCATACCGTTCCACAAGGGAAGGGTATTTTTGGCAGTAACTGCCAGAGTATCGGGTGATTGTAACCTGCGTAAGGTGGGATAATCGAAGTGGTCTGTATGAGCATGTGATACAAGTAATAAATCGATAGGCCCCACCTCGTCACTGCTCAAGGCTGAAGCGATGTAACGACTTGGCCCTATTGTAAAGTTACCTAGCGGAGTTATACCAATATGTGAGTTTAGGGCAGGATCAATAAGGATTCTTGTACCAAAGAAGTTAATTAGAAAACTGGCATGACTAAGCCAAGCGACCGTGACTTCATGGTTTGACCATTTGTTAGGAGTAGGGATATAGTTGGGTTTGACTAGTTTTTGTCCGGTTCTTTTGTCTCATTGTAACGCATTATCTATAGTAAAATAACCCCCTGTTAAGCCTAGAGTACCTAATAGGCCTAGGCCAATAAATTTACGTCGGGTGTATCGTTTCGAGGGTTGGCTAAGTGACTCGGTGTTGATTAATTTGCCCTGATTCTTCAAAGGGTATCACTCCTGTATTTAAATAGTGGAGTTTCGAGACTTTATTAGCTGTACCCTATTTTACAGGAAAACCTTGATGATAGGAAGCTTAAGATCAGATGGCTGTTGGTAGCCAGCTGATAGTAGGCTCTGTGAGCCGGATTGATAGCCATGAGGATTCCCTTAGTCTTTCTTATGATGAGATTAAGGGAATATGTCGCGCACACTATTGCAGCAATCGGCCCGCTATAAGAAGGGCGGAAGCAAGTTTTGCTTCCGCCCTTTTTACTCTTTAATAAGGATTTTTGTAACTTCTGCAATATATAAGGTGTGATGATCCACATCAGGATACCATTTTTCGTTAAGTTCTTGAGCAATGAAACACTCGGGTTTAAACTCTTGTGCATAAAGTTTTTTGCACAGAATGGCGATATTTGCTTCTTCAAAGTACGGAATATTATTGGTATGAAGAACAGTTAAATTAGAGTTTTTAATTTTGTCCTCATCTCTACCAGACTTTGTGCCAAGATAATTCAATGTAGTTCTGAAGCTGTTATCTAAAAAAGATAAGGAAAATGTATCTGAGTTATCTATAAACTCCTTTGTGTAGCGTTGGGGGCGGAGGACAATGTAGGCAACATTTTTTGCCCACATTACACCAAAACCACCCCAAGAGGCAGTCATTGTATTAACCTTTCCATCTTTTTCAGCAGTAATAAGCATCCAATCTTTACCTATTAACTTAAACGGACTTTGTTCAAAAAGTTCTGGACTAATTTCACTGAATTTGGACATTAACCTTATCCCCCTTTTGGTATTTTTTCAGGATTCACAGATTTCTGTAATGAGTATGTGGTCAGCTCCTAGAGTTATGAAGATGCTATGACTATGTTCATAAAAGAGCGCTTTCTTTACTCTCATATCATACCAAATTATTCTACTAGTATTACAGTGCTAAGTATGGAATGCGATGGTTTATGCAAAAAAATAATTGACAAATAGGGTTGCTATATCTACAATTGTTATAACTACAATATATTGAACATAAATATTGAAATAAACTATTAAATAAACTATATGGAGGGAGCGTTAAAATGAAAAGCAAGATCGCCAATGCCATTAAACTGAAAACCCAACCCATTGCTGTATTTCGCACAGATTTAAAACCTAAGGGGGCTCTACAATTTCAGGAGGGAAAGTGGGGCTGTGTTATCTCAATGCTAAATGCTGCAACTAAGGGTCGGAGCGTAATGTTTGACACTAAAACTCCTGGTTGTGGGGGCGGAGCCGTGGGTTTAGGCTTTAAACAATTTTAGGGCTAACTGATCCATCGGCCCGAAAATTTATCGACAAAGATATCCTTTCCTTTAGCCTAACATTTAAACGGTTTTTGGAGTTAGAAGATCAAGTGGAAGAAAGCTTCTTAACCAAAGAAACCTGGTTGCAAATTGCAGAAAGGATCTAACTCAGGAAGATCGGGCTTATTGCCTCTTTAATTTGCTCTACTCTAGATTTGTGTTATTATAACCTTTAGATGTTTATGAGTGAAGAAGGGGAATATATGAAAGATTTTAATATAGATGATTCCTTGGGTTTTATCGTTGCTAAAACAAACCATCATATGAAATCCTATTTTAGTAAGTTAATAAAAGACAATCACTTAAATGTCACAACAGAACAATGGGCAATCCTAAATGCTGTGTATCATAATCCAGGGGCATCGCAAACTGACTTAGCCCATGCGTGTCTTAAAGATAAAACAAACGTAACAAGGATCTTGGACTTGCTAGTGAAAAAAGAATATGTGGTTAGAAATATTGATCTAAATGACCGTAGGACTTATAGCATAACCCTCACAGAGTTAGGCGAAAGTGTCCTTGAACAACTCATCAAAATTTCCGATAATGCAAATAAGGCTTTCATATCTGATTTAAATCAAGATGACTATAGAGAGTTTATTCGTATCTTAAAAACAATTAATGGCCCGCTCGAAAAGCTATTATGAATGAGATGATAGTAACAGCAACTAATTCGTGACAATCTCTTTCAAGTGAACTCGTTCAGCTAAAGCTGAACATCGAGACTTCGGTGACGTAAGTCTCCAGTGGAGACTTATGCCGAAGTCGCAGAGCCACTGATGAATACTTTTGCGCCGTAGGATGGACTCTACCTCCTTCGCCGCGAAGTCTTCCTTTCGGGATCAGCGGCTACGGCGATAGTCTCCACTGGAGACTATCGTCACCGAAGCAGATAAGGAACACCCACTTACAAGAAGTGGGAGTCTCGAACGTGGATAAAAATTAAAAAAAGGTAGCTATCCAAGTAACTCCTGTTTCTTGTATACTACCTTTTTTAATTTGCCCTGATGCTACTTGATGAAAACGGGCACTGGGTCTTCTATGAGCTCTCTGGATAGGTTGAAAGCTCCCTAATGTAGGGTTAAACCCATGCATGGGGAGCTTTACTCGACCATTTTCTGGCCTGTTCAAGAGCTAACTGGAAACATTGGTGTGTTAGATCGATTGACTTAAATCGTACACAAATAAATTATTTGTAATTTTAAATCTCTAGGTTCTTCGCGTTTTCAAGATCGAGCCAGATTTGGAGCTGCCAGTAATATCGCTTCATTATCTCGATAAATTTTCCTGAATTGGGATATTGGAAGAGGATTTCTACCCAGACCTACTTCTATCGTGTAACCAGGTCGTCGATACTTATCGATGAACCAATCCTTGTAGCCGGCGTAGGATGTAATTCCAGTCGTTTGCGACAGGGAATAACCACTTAATATCGAGAAAACTTCGCCAATGCGCCGAGCCTCAGGTGGAGTCTTATTCTGGTAGGTCCAATAAATCACCTCACCTTGGCTATGGTATGCAAGTACTAGTCTAAAGTTATGGTTTCGGGTAAAGTCCGCCACGGCTTTTGATTCGGGTTCAGACTCAGGATATTGTCCGGAAAACCTAGTAGGCCCAGGACCGTATACCCCGTAAGTAGCTTCAGCTTGTTTAGAAAGTTCCCAGGAAGCATCGTAATTGTGGTTTAAATCGACCCCTCGGATGTTGGCTTGCCACACTTCTCCAAAGTTCATTCGACCCTTGTTCCAAGCAATTAGTTGATTATAAAAGGGATTATCCCTTTGTAATCTCTGAAGAACTAAGTCGACCCCGTCAGGATTAACCATAGGCATAATGTAAATGGTGCTTTTCGTTCAAATATCTCTTGGATCAAAGTCACGTATCTTTTGCCCCTCGGCGTAAGCTTTGGCGAAGTTCTCGGTAAATTTCATCACGAGGGGAGATGTTATCCATTCCAAGCCATGATGGGCACTGTTATAGAAGACTTCCACTGGTCCATTCCCCAGCTTGAGGGTGTACAAGTTTTTTCCGAGCACACTTTTACCTGCTATCCCAACTTCGATAAAGGGATAGCGAATCTTTAAGCCCTGCACATCTCTCTCCATAATTTCGTAGGTATAGTTGATATTGGTATCCACGACATCAAAAGCATAGGGAACTTTAATCACCTGACCAATTAGGAGATTAAAGGGATCAATTCCCGAGTTTGCAGTAAGTAATAATTCGAGATTGATACGATACTTTTGAGCAATACTACTTAAGGTGTCTCCATATATTGTGGTATAATTCTCATAACCTAAGAGAAACTTTTGTAACACTGTATGAGTATTCAAGCCTATAATACCATCCGCACTTAGACCGTAATCTCTTTGAAACTGTTTAATTGCTTCCTCGGTTCGAAGGCCAAAAATCCCGTCAATGGAACCAAGATTATAACCCATCTTTGCCAAGAGGCTCTGGATTTCCATGACATCACTACCTCTGGAACCGCGTTTGAGCGCCCGCATATAATACACCCCCTTGTAGCATATGTGCGGGGCAGTATTCTGTGTTAATAACAATAAAAAGTATAGGATTAAAACAAGGTGATTTTTGGCTGTGTGGTACAGTTTCTTAGAGATCTTGGTGGATTTCTCCTTTATTGAGCAAAGCATCAAATCATAGGATTGAGTAACACGGATAAAGGGATTTGTGTTATTCTGATAACCAAGAGAAGTTTTTAGCCCCTTTGGGGGGATATAATAGGCAATGATTGATTAGAGGAAAAGCAAAGGGGGAAATGAATATTGAATAACAATGTTATCCTTGGCAGAACACTTACTGAGTGGAAGTTAGAATTTCCATTACTGAATAAACTGATCTCTACCCAAGAGGTTTTCTGGACCAATCCAAAATACAAGACATCCAAAAACCATGTTCCAATTCAGGAAAAAGAAATTTTAGAGGCGGAGGAGAGGCTCATTCGCTTCGCTCCCTACATCGCGCAAGCCTTCCCAGAAACCCAAGACACCGGAGGGCTCATTGAATCGTCCCTTGTACCTATCCCGGATATGCAGGGATATCTGGAAAAATACTACGACTTAAAAATCTTAGGGCGTGTCTTGCTTAAATGTGACAGCCACCTCCCGATATCCGGCTCGATCAAGGCTCGAGGCGGAATCTATGAAGTCCTTAAGCACGCTGAAGACCTTGCGATTAAGCAAGGTATAATGGAACTGGATGACAATTATTCAATTTTAAATACACTAAAGTTTAAAGAATTCTTCTCCGGTCACTCTATCGCAGTAGGATCGACGGGGAACCTAGGCCTAAGTATTGGCGTAATCGGAGCAAAACTCGGATTCCAGGTCACAGTCCACATGTCCTCCGATGCCAAGTCATGGAAAAAGGAACTTCTCCGTTCCAAGGGAGTCCAAGTAGTCGAGTACGGCTCGGATTATAGCAAAGCGGTCGAAGAGGGGAGAAAGCAAGCTGAGAAAGATCCAAACTGCCATTTTGTCGATGACGAGAACTCTCGTGATTTATTTGTAGGCTATGCTGTAGCTGCTTATCGTTTAAAAAAACAATTGGACGAGATGAAGATTGCCGTGGATTCGAATCATCCACTCTTTGTCTATCTTCCCTGCGGTGTGGGGGGTGGACCGGGGGGAATAACCTATGGCTTAAAGCAAGTCTTCAAAGAGAATGTCCATTGCTTCTTCGCTGAGCCGACTCATTCCCCGTGCATGCTTTTAGGTCTGGCGACCGGCCTTCATGATCAAATCTCGGTCCAGGATATCGGTCTAGATAATAAGACCGAAGCCGATGGATTAGCCGTAGGTAGAGCTTCGCGTTTCGTAGGAACAGTGCTTGAACCGATACTGAGTGGCGCCTACACCATTAAAGACGAGGAACTTTTCAGCTTGCTTCAGGCCCTGAATAATGCCGAGAACCTCCGGCTTGAACCTTCTGCACTTGCTGGAATGCCCGGACCGGCAAGACTATTACAGGCCGATGCGGGCCTTGAGTATTTAAAGAAATTCGATCTCGAGAATAAAATGGACCAAGCTAGCCATATTGTTTGGGCGACTGGTGGAAGCTTAGTTCCAAGCGAAGTAATGGATCAATATCTGCGTAAAGGCACAGTAGATATTTAATACAATACGAGAAGCACGTTGATTGTCACTTCAACGTGCTTTTTACTGTCCTTCTGATCTTCCAAAGGAGTCAAGTTATACACCTGACCATGTCAAATCATGAAGTTTCATCTGTATAGCTTGGAAGAAGCTAAATTATTTTCTTATTTGCCCTTTAAAACATGTCCCAATCTGTTTTCGTTTCATATATTAAACTGAGAAGATAAAAATTTGAACCATAGCAACTTAACTCAAATCAAATTAAGGAGGATAAAAATGGCTCTCTTAAACTACAATAGAAGTATTCTGACAAATTTTGCAAATTCGTCCGCTATTGTGCTCACTGGTATTGACCAAATAATTTTAGAATTTGGTCTGTTTGTAGCTCAACCAATAAACTTTGTTGAATTGCTAACAACGATTGGATGGGACGTGACGGGTGTGAGTCCAGTGCCGCCGGATCAACCTATTATTGAGCTCACGATTCATCAAGATGGTATACCAGTCGCATCAATCAACCAAGAGTCGATTCAAGATGGATCAGATTCACCGCTAGAGAATTTGACTACGTTCCAAGCCGTTCTAACGAATGTAGCTGCTGGTCATCATGTTTATC
>LADV01000284.1 GCA_000961805.1 Peptococcaceae bacterium BRH_c23
TTGAAGAATATCGAGCAGTTTATGAAAGCCTGCAGGATTGTGGTCGATCCTAAACGGTTTACGAATAAGTTCGCCGGTTGGTGCTAGCATAGCAACAATCGAGAATTCGGAGGAAACATCGATTCCGACTACGAAATCGTTAAGAAACTGAGACAAGGGAACACAACCTTTCAAACAGAATGAATCAGAGCATCCACTTAAGAAGAATGTCAAACAACCTTGCATTTGAAACGGGTAACACTAGAATAGTGACCCAACCAGCTAAACATCGAATCATTCTTGTGGAGTGACACGCTATTTTACGGATAAGCCTCAAAAAGAGGGATCCAGGAGGAACGCACATCTATCTCTCTGCCAAAAGTGATTATAGCACGATATTTACTGATTGAGGTCCAACGTGTCAACTAATTCATCTGAACAATAAGGAGTAAGTTATCAAGGAACGTTCGGGTTGGTTTTGAACCATCGACCCTATATCTATCTTACAAGGAGGATGTTTAAGTGAGAAGAAGAACGTCATGGATTGCTCTGGCTCTGGTGGGCGGCATGCTTCTAACTGGATGCGGGGCAACAACGCCTGCCGCAAGCAGTAGCACTAGTAGTGCTGCAAGTGAACCGAAAACGTGGACCCCCGACTCCACGATAGAAATCATCGCCCCAGCCGGTCCTGGTGGGGGATATGACATGTTAGCCCGTACTATGGAAAGAACCCTCACTGGTGACAAACTGGTTGTTAAACCGATCATTATTACCAATAAAACCGGTGGCGGTGGTGCTACAGGTTGGACTTACTTAAACACCCATAAAGGATCCGGGAACTATTTTGCAGCCAATTCTCCCCAGATTATTCAAAACAATCTATTGGGTGCAAGTACGTTATCGTATAAGGATTTCACTCCATTGGCTATGCTTCAAGCAGAATGGGAAGCTGTCGCAGTACCTAAAAATTCTCCGTACAAAACAGGTAAGGAATTCTTTGAGGCGCTCAAAGCTGATCCCTCCAAAATCAGCATTGCCGTTGGACCTGCTTTGGGTAATGATGATCATATACAGTTCCTCATGCTCGCTAAAGCTTATGGAATGACGGATATGAGCAAGATTAAGTTTGTTGTTTACCCTGGCGCGGGTGGCGAGGAAATTCCTGCCCTTCTCGGTGGACATGTTCAGGCCATGACGATTAGTTTTGGTGAAGCAATGGAGCAGTATAAAGCTGGAAACCTTAACATTTTAGGGATTTCTTCCGACAAGCGTTTGGAAGGGGATTATGCAAAAATCCCAACTTGGAAAGAACAGGGGGTTGATATGGTTTTCCCCCACTGGCGTGGTGTTGTGGGACCTGGTGACATGACTCCTGAGCAAATCGCTTACTGGGATAATGTTCTGAGCAAGATGTCCGAGCAACAGTCCTGGAAAGATGCCATGAAAAAGGTGAACATGGATGTATACTATAAGAATTCAGCTGACTATAAAGCGTATCTCGAGAAATCAACTAAAGAACAGTCAGATCTCTTAAAGTCTGTTGGTCTGATTAAATAGCGGATTTAAAGAGAGGGCAGGTGGCAAAGGGCTGCCACCTGCCTTTCATTTATCTGGAATGCGGAGGTGACTTATAAGTTGAGCAAAAACGTGATGACAGGCCTCTTCGCAGTGGCCCTCGGTGGTATTTACCTTATTGCAACTCTTAATCTGCGTCAACAAACGATGGGCGATCCAACAGGTCCCAAAGTGTTCCCCTTAATCGTAGCCAGTCTACTTATTTTATTAGGCATATTGTTGCTCGTGAAAGAGATCAGGACTCCCAAAGAACTTAGAAGTATCTTGTCTTTCCAACTCACGCCCGAAGGAAAAAAGGTGCTTATACGTATAGTGGTCACGTCGATTGCTGGAATTATTTACGGATTTCTGCTGGATCCATTAGGTTATTTGATATCTACCGCTGTATTTATGCTCGGATTGATGTTTTTGGTCAATACATTCGCCCGTTGGAAGCAAAATATTATGGTATCCATTGGGTTTTCCCTTGTTACGTATATTGGATTTGCCACCTTGCTCCATTTAAGTTTGCCACGCGGAATCTTCAGTTTCTAGGGGGAGTGAAAAATGCTAGATTCTCTGAATTACCTAGCCCTCGGCATGCACGAGGCATTTACCCTCACCAATATTTTTTGGGTACTTATTGGTGGAATTTTGGGTACAGTCATTGGCATGCTGCCAGGCTTAGGACCGGCAACCGGTGTAGCCGTTCTCATTCCCGTGACCTATGGAATGAATCCGACAACAGCCCTGATAACCATGGCGGGTGTATATTATGGGGCGATGTTTGGCGGTTCTCGGGCATCAATCCTAATTAATACACCGGGGGATGCTTCGGCGATTGTTACCTGTTGGGACGGGTATCCTATGGCGCGCAACGGCCAGGCCGGCAAAGCGTTAGCCATTAGCGCTTGGGCTTCCTTTATTGGTGGAATGATTAGTGTGATATTTATAGTCTTCCTTGCGTTACCAGTAGCAAATTTTGCTTTAAAATTTGGGCCTGCAGAATTGTTTGCTCTCCTCGTGTTCTCGCTAACGGCCACGGTGACACTCTCCAAGGGTAATCTTCTCAAAGGATTCATTGCTCTGTGTTTGGGTTTTATCATCAGTACGATTGGCATCGACTCTCAGACCGGTGTTATGAGATTTACTATGGGGTTTATCAGTCTACAGGATGGTATCGACTTTTTAGTGGCTATGATCGGACTCTATGCCGTAACGGAAGTCTTTAAAAATTATGCTTCGCTTAATGCCAAATATGGTGTCAGTACTTCCGATATCGGTAAAGTGTCTATGACACGCGCGGACTGGAAGAAATGCCTCGGACCGATTCTCCGTAGTACGCCGCTTGGCTTTATTGTTGGGGTTTTGCCAGGTATGGGTGGCACGATTGCGACGTTGTTAGCCTATTCGACGGAGAAACAAATTAACAAGCATCCTGAGGATTTTGGCAAGGGTGCCATAGAAGGTTTGGCTGCTCCAGAGGCTGCCAATAACGCTTCTTCAGTTGGAGCTATGATTCCGCTGCTAACTATGGGGATCCCCGGATCAGGGACCACAGCAGTGATGCTTGGTGCGCTCATGATGCTGGGAATTCAGCCCGGTCCTACACTGTTCACCCAACACCCAGAAATTCCCTGGGGTGTTATCGCATCCATGATGATTGGCAACTTGTTGCTTCTAGCGATTAACTTGCCGCTTGTGAGACCGCTTGTCCAATTGTTGAAAATCCCGCAAAGAATTCTCTTGCCGATGATTATGGGCCTAGCCTTCATGGGTACCTATTTGATGAACTATAGTTCCAGTGATTTCTTCCTATTAATCCTCTTCGGTATTGGTGGGTATTATATGTCGAAGCTGGATATTCCGATCCCACCCATGGTTTTGGCACTTATCTTGGGCGGGATGCTCGAACAGTCCTTCCGCCAAGCGCTGACCATTGGAAACGGAACGCCAGTACTTTTCTTTACTAAGCCCATCTCAATCGCTCTGTTACTCCTCGCGGCTTTGTCCCTAGTCTATACTTTAGTCAAAGATTCGAGAGCTAAAAAAAGAATTAAAGCTTAAGTATCCAAAATGGGAAAATATCAATTGGTTAAGATGCAGACTGGTGAAAATAAATCCTTTATAACAATGACCAATAATGATGAAATTACTGAACGTTTGAATAAGGAGTCTTTAAATGTATGAGTTGGCTGATTAAGAATAACAACGGAAATACAATCTCGGTTTTCCGCCAGCTATTGGTATCAAGTGATAACATAATCAAAATACCCGGAGCCCACGATGCCATGGCAGCTTTACTTGCTAAAAAGACAGGATTTCAAGCGCTATATTTGTCGGGGGCCGCTTTTTCAGCAAGTCTGGGATTCCCTGACCTGGGCGTGACGACGCTCAGTGAGCTGGCAGTCCGGACTAGAGAAATTTCGCGTGCTTCCGGCTTGCCGATTCTCGTCGACATTGATACCGGTTTTGGCAGCATTATTAACGTGACCCGGACGGTGCAGGAAATGGTAGACGCCGGTGCGGCTGCTATCCAAATGGAGGATCAAGATTTCCCAAAAAAGTGCGGTCACCTAAATGGTAAGAAACTTGTCTCCAGACAAGAAATGGTGCAAAAAATCATCGCTGCACGCAAGGCCAGCAAAGAAATTGTGATAGTTGCTCGAACGGACGCCAAGGCCAACGAAGGGATGAACGCGGCGATCGATCGAGCCAAAGCTTATGTAGATGCCGGTGCAGACGTTGTTTTCCCGGAGGCCCTGCAATCTGAAGAAGAATTTCGTGCGTTCGCGGAAGCGACGAATTTTCCGTTGCTTGCTAATATGACTGAATTCGGTCAAACACCTTATTACTCTGCTCAGCAGTTCCAGGATTGGGGATACAAAATCGTTATTTTTCCAGTGACGTCATTGAGGATTGCGGCTAAAGCCATTGAGCGAGTTTATTCGTTAATTCAAACTACGGGGACACAACAGGGAATGTTAGGCGAAATGCAGACCCGCCAAGAACTGTACGACCTAATCAGTTATTATGAGTACGAAGAACTTGACTCAAGTATTGCCAAGACTGTTCTGCTCGGAGGAAGACTACGTGAAGACAAGGATGGTTCTCGATAAAAATGTTTTATCCGGGCCATCCTTCTTGAATTCATCGACTATTAAACATCTAGTCGAGATGCTGTTTTATTGTGAGTAAGAAATCTTCACTGGTAACGACTTGCTTGGTGGGTAGATCAGAGATTTGCGCGATGTCTTTGGTTTAAGAGTGGGATTTGGATAAGGAGGTTGACCAGGTTGTCGCAGTTTTCAATTATTTGCTCAGTATACCGTGGTGGAACGAGTAGGGGGTTATTTTTTCGCAAGAGCGATTTACCGGACGACATTGAACGACGCAACAGAATTTTCATGGCTGGGATCGATTCTTATAATCCCTCGCAAATCAACGGTTTGGGCAGCGGAACCTCTCATACCAGTAAAGTTTGCGTGATTTCGCCTTCCTCTATGAAGGGAATTGATGTTGAATATACGTTTTACCAAATCGGGATTGGCGCAGAAATTGTTGATGACACTGGAACTTGCGGAAACCTGATGGTGGCCGTTGGTTCCTTTGCGGTTGACGAAGGTTTAGTTCCGGTCGATTTTACCGACGACTTCGTCGATATCACTATTTTCAATACGAACATCGGGAAGATCCTCAGAATGCAAATCCCTCTCGTTGACGGGAAAGCCAAAGTAAGCGGCGATTATTTGATGCCCGGCGTGACAACTCCAGGGGCCAAGATAATTATCGACATTCTGACCCCAGGGGGAGGAAAGACGGGAAAAACTCTTCCCTTAGGGATTAATGGTCCAGTGAAAACGAAATTCGGTACCTATAATATATCGTTTGTTGATGTCGTGAATCCTTTTGTTTTCCTAGATGCCAGTGATCTAGGGGTAACTGCTGCAGAGGAAAATAGTGAACTATCGCGGAATAACCTTTTGCTGGAGAAAATTGAGCTCATACGCAGGCAAGCCGCTATGCAAGCCGGGATGGCGGACACAGAGGACGAAGTGGCCGGTTCAGTGCCGAAGTTTGCGCTGATCATGGCACCGCAGACTTATGTGACCCCGGCAGGAAGAATTATACAGAAAGAAGAAGTAGACATTGTAGCAAAAATGGTTTCCATGGGAAAATTCCATCGTACTTTTGCAGGCAGCGGTTTATATTGCATGGCAGCAGCGTCTCTCCTCCCTGGCACGATACCTAATCGTTTTGCAAGAAAAAGAGACGGCTGGCACGAACAGATTATCCGAATAGGGCATCCTGAGGGGATCGCCGAGGTAAGGGTATCACTGACAGAATCAGGAGAAGACGTGGCCAGTGTGGGATTGGATCGGACGGCGAGAAGGATCATCAAGGGGGAGCTGTATATACCACGCTGAGTCGGCGTATAACATCTTGATTCACTACCTAGGCACCTACTCTTCTATAAGTCAGAGTGTGTTTTCCGTACGGTGTATCCACTGAATACTATCGTCATCTGGCACGAATCTCACCGGATACTAACGTCACCGGAGGCTTTCTTCATCGGATTACCGAGGTACAGCTTTAGCTGAACGAGTTTCACAAACGTCTTACACATTGATCGTCAAAATCGGACTTCAAATAACGCACATCAAGTTCGAACATCGAGCTTCGAACCACGAACATCGAAACGGGGGGGACAAAAAAGTGAGTCAAAACTTAACCGAAAAGATAATCAAAGCACATCTCGTCGAGGGGACCATGGTTCCCGGTGAAGAGATCGCGATTAAGATCGATCAGACCCTTACTCAGGATGCCACCGGTACGATGGCTTATCTTCAGTTTGCCGCGATGGATATCCCGCTTATTAACACGGAATTGTCTGTCAGTTATATTGACCACAACACGTTGCAAAACGGCTTTGAGAACGCTGATGACCACCGTTTTCTGCAGGGGATGGCGGCCAAATATGGCGCGTATTTCTCCCGGGCCGGCAACGGGATTTGCCACCAAGTTCATTTAGAGCGATTCGGCATTCCAGGGAAGACACTGATTGGATCGGACAGTCATACCACGACCGGCGGTGGGTTAGGCATGCTGTCGATCGGGGTGGGTGGGCTGGATGTGGCTGTAGCCATGGGTGGCGGTCCGCTGTATCTGACCATGCCGAAAGTGGTTAACGTGCGATTGTCGGGGAAATTATCCCCTTGGGTAGCGGCAAAAGACGTCATTCTGGAAGTGTTACGGCGGATTTCAGTCAAGGGCGGTGTGGGCAAAGTCTTGGAATACACGGGAGAAGGTGTGGCCACCCTGTCAGTGCCAGAACGGGCCACCATCACCAATATGGGGGCGGAAACTGGAGCCACCACGTCGGTGTTCCCCAGTGATGAGATCACTCGCCAATTCTTAAGGGCGCAGGGACGGGAAGAAGTTTGGAGGCCATTAGAGGCAGCCCCGGATGCCGAATATGAGGAAGTGATCGAGATTGATCTGGCCGGGTTGGAACCACTCGTAGCACAACCCCATATGCCGGACAATGTGGTAAAAGTAAAGGAGATCACGGATCTGTCGGTTAGCCAGGTCATGATCGGCAGTTGTACAAACTCATCTTACCTAGATATGATGCGGGTAGCGGCCATCTTAAAAGGAAAGGCCCTTCATCCTGGCGTGAGCTTGGTAATTGCCCCTGGGTCACGCCAAGTTCTAAAACTAGTTTCTGAAAACGGTGCTTTGGCTGACCTGGTTGGCGCAGGGGCCAGGATACTGGAATGTGCTTGTGGCCCTTGCGTTGGCGTGGGGCAAGCCCCCCATTCCGGAGCAGTGTCGGTTCGTACCAGTAATCGCAACTTCGAAGGGCGTAGCGGTACTAAGGATGCGCAGGTTTACTTAGTTAGCCCAGAAACGGCGGCCGCCACAGCAATTTATGGAGTCTTGTCCGATCCCCGGAAGCTAGGAGACTTTCCGGTAATTGAGCTTCCTCAGACGTTTGCAGCCGATGATAACATGGTAATCGTACCTGCACAGTCTCCGGAACATATGGATGTGGTACTGGGACCCAATATTAAGCCAGTACCTGTGGCAGTTGCCCTGGCAGAGAAATTGTCCGGCCAGGTTCTGCTCAAAGTGGGAGCCAACATCACCACGGATCACATTATGCCTGCCGGATCAAAGGTACTGCCCCTACGATCCAATATCCCGGCTATGTCCAGGCATTGTTTCGAGCCGGTCGACGTTACTTTCCCAGAACGGGCGAAGGCTGCCGGTGGCGGTTTTATCGTCGGCGGCGAGAATTATGGCCAGGGTTCGAGTCGCGAACATGCCGCCCTCGTGCCGATGTACCTGGGGATTAAGGCGGTATTAGTACGTTCGTTTGCCCGCATTCACCGTGCCAATCTGATTAATTTCGGGATTTTGCCTCTGACATTTGTCGATCCGGCTGACTACGAGCGGATAAACAGGAGTGATATTTTGGAAATCCTTGGTGTCACCGCAGCGCTTGAGGCTGGTGAGGTCTTACTTGTAAAGAACATCACCCAACAGTTCGAATTCCAGGTTAAAGCTGAACTAACTACCCGTCAGAAAGCCATCTTAAAAGCCGGTGGGATGCTCAACTTCACGCGGGAGCAGGCTCTTCGGTAACCCTCGAACGAGGGTAACATTCGTCACGAGGAAGAATCTATAGATGAATACCTGCGAAGACTTACCGACGCCTGTAATGCGAAATTATTACGGACTTCGGACCACGGACCGCGGACTTCGATTTTTGGGCGAGGTATTAAAGATGTATGTAACAGTCAAGATGACCTTAGTGCTTATATCAATGGTTTATCTCTTGAAGCACAAGATTTCAATTGGCTATGTTATGCTTGCGGCCTCAGCCATCTTGTTCATCATGTCAACCAGAGATCTGACGATTGGGTATGAGGCGATTATTGGCACCCTCCGGAGGCAAGGTTCCTGGGAAGTTATTATCGCCATGTACTTTGTGATGTGTTTGGAATATGAATTGCGGACTAGCGGCAGTCTGGACGGGTTTATGACCGCCACCCGCCAACTGTTTGGCAGTGATCGCTTATTACTGGCTTTTATGCCGGCGCTGCTAGGTTTACTCCCCTCTGTGGGCGGGGCCTTGTTTTCCGCTCCGCTGGTGGATAACGCCAGCCGCTCGTATCAACTCAGTGCGGAGACGAAGACGGCTATCAATTATTGGTTTCGCCATATTTGGGAGTTTTCTAATCCGATCGTGCCGGCCTTATTGCTGGCTAGTGAGATTACCGCGATTAGTTTAAATGTGTTAATCGCACATTTGGCTGTCTACACATGTGTTGGCGCTCTCCTGGGCTGGCTGGTTTTGCTGACTGGCCGGAACTATAACAGAGAAAACATACTGACCAAAGGCCAAATCGATCAAGTGGAAACGACAAAGAATGCTTATCAAGCCGTGAAGGCTATCTTTTATGCGATTGCTCCTATCGTGTTAAACATAATTCTAGTAACCGGATTTCATCTCAGCGCAGCGGTATCAATGGCCTTGGTCGTGGGGGTTATGGTGGTTGTTTTTCGCTTACGGACTGCCCAAATCGGTGAGATGTTTAAGGAGTCCTTTCACGCGAAGTTATTATTGGGGCTTTTGGCTATCTTCTTTTTTCAGCAAATGCTGTCCGAGACCGGGAGCGTCAATGAAATTGTGGACCTGCTTAGAAAATCCGGGGTTTCGCCTGCGCTGTTAATCACTATCCTTACCTTTACGGTGGGAGTACTCACAGGACAAATGACGAGTTTCGTGGCAATTACGTTTCCGATAGTTAATGTGATCGCACCGGGGGATGTAAATCTGGTTACCATTGGATATGTGATGGGAGTGGTAGGCTCAATGTTGTCGCCTGCCCATCTTTGTTTAGTGGTTTCCTTAGACTACTTTAAAGCCAGTATCATTAACTCACTTAAGCCAGTTGCTTTAATGACCGGGATTATCACTGTCTTGGTGTTTATTCTAAACTGAATTGAACAGTTAAATTAGGGTATTCCTCTAATCTAGGTAAAAGGTTTTTCTGCCGGAGCGTCGAAAACATAAGTAGATCAATTTGTTTCATGAAAATAACTCTTTTTAGCTAATCCGTATGAAGATAATAGGCAAAGGAGGTAGACTATGACGAAACAAAAAACAATAATGATTGTTGGACACTCTAATTTGCCACAGGGAATGGCTGCTCAAAGCCTATTTGGAACTTTTGCTATCGTTACTGAGATAGACAAAAAGTATGGGGTGATCATCAGAGTATCTTGTACACTGGTTACTCAGCAGGCTCAAGATTTTTTGGCCACAATCTTGGTAGGTAGTTCTTTAAAAGACGGGCTTGAGGATGTATTTGCCGAAATTAAAAGTACTTATCACGGTGCCGCTCAGAATGCCATAATAGCGGCTCTAAAAGATCTACATCGTATTTATTTAACATTATTAAAATAAGACTTTTCTTATCACAAAAAATAAAATAGAGACTGTTTTTTGGTCTAATGGGATTAATATCAAATTTGATCGAGATTAATACTTTATTTTAACTTTTGAAACTGGGTGTAATTATTAATAATCTGAAAATTTTCAATTGACATAATAATATGCATAATATACAATCATGTCAGACCAGCATATAGCTTACTCTTTACAAGCTATATGCTGTTAGCAACTGTATCAACTACATTCGCCCGAGAGATCGGGCGTTAAGCGTAGAAGAAAGAACCGGTTGCACGTTTTTAAACGTGCCCCGGTTCTTTTATATTATTCTAACCAAGAGGAGGTGGAGGATCGATACTTGATAGATTTCTTATTTCTACAGGTAACGTATTATTTAGATAAAAGGAGGATGAAAGATGAGAAAAGGTATTAAAAAGGTATTGTATTCATTACTCGTTCTAACACTCGGATTATCCCTTTCAGGTTGTGGAACGACACCGGCAAAAAGTGGTGAACAGGAAAAGGCTGTAGAGAAAATTTCAGCTAAATTCACTCACGTAGTGGCTGAACAGACCCCTAAAGGACAGGCCGTTATAAAATTTGCTCAGCTAGTGAATGAACGTTCTCAAGGACGGTTAGAAATAAAAGTTTACCCATCTAGCCAGTTATTTGGCGATAAAGATGAAATGGAGGCTCTACAAGCCAATAACGTTCAATTTATTGCCCCTTCAGCTGGTAAACTGGTCAGTTTCGATAAGCGGTTCCAAATCGGAGATGTTCCGTTTCTCTTTAATGATAACGCTGCTGAATCTCGTTTTTGGGATGGAGAAACGGGTAAGAGTTTATTGAAGGGTTTAGAATCTAAAGGAATCTTAGGCCTAACATCTTGGCCAAACGGTATGCGTCAGTTTATGAACAGTAAAAAAGAACTGAAAGTGCCGGTAGACTTTGAAGGCTTGAAATTCCGTATCCCGAGTGGCGGCGTGCTAGTCGATACATGCCTAGCGCTTAAGGCTGGATCGTCGGTTATTCCTTTCGGTGAGACCTACACCGCTTTACAGCAAAAGGTAGTCGACGGAACCATAGCTACGTTTGATAACATAGAAAATGAGAAATATGCCGAAGTTCTCAAGAATCTGACCGTGGTCAACCTTAACAGTCTCTCCTATATTGTACTCATGAACAAATCGTTCTATGAGGGGCTTCCCGCCGATTTACAACAACTTGTAAGTCAAGCCATAAAAGAAGCCTCGGATTATGAACGTGAACTTTCCGAGAAACAAGATAAAGCAGGACTGGAAAAGCTTAAGAAGACGATTAATGTTTATGAGACTACCCCTCAAGACAGAGAACTATACATGCAAGCCGTAAAACCCATTTGGGATAAATTCGAACCGATTATGGGAAAAGATATGTTTGAGGCAGCTAAGAAAGCGAATAAAGTGTAAAGTTTAAGAAGTTTCACGGTTTACCTTGGGCAAGAGTTGTCGCTGAGGAGGTATAGAATGAAAGGTCTTCCGGCCAAGTATGAGTTATTCGAGGATATTTTTTCAGGAACGTTTTTCTTAACGGGTGTAACACTCATTTTCTACGGCGTAATTATGCGTTATATCTTCAAATCTCCCGTTTTCTGGGTTGATGAGGTTTCAACGTACGTTTTGGTTTGGGGAGCTATCCTTGGCTGGAGTATTGCGCAACGTGACCGTCGCCACATCAGAGTGACTATACTTTATGACAAGTTTCCTGTTAGGGTTCAACGATGGGTAAGTATTTTCTCTCGAACCTTAAGTTTTCTCTTTTGTCTTTTCTTAGCCTACTTAGGATTATTGTTGGAAATAAAGTACCTTGTTTCCCACCAAGTGTCAATCAATATCCAGCTCCCCTTGTGGATTGCTTACTTTTTCGTACCGGTTGCTGCGTTAATGCTCGGACTACGCTATATTGTAGAGCTTCGCTCTCTCCTAAAAGATAAGGAGTCGGAATGGATCAAAAACAGGCTTGAAGAAATTGAGACGGGGGGGAGCGGGCATTCATGACTACAGTAGCTCTCTTTAGCATCTTCATTGGTTTATTTCTACTAGAAGTACCCGTCGCGCTTGCCCTAGCAATTTCGAGCGTCTTAATCCTTGGAACGACTACGGATTTCACAATGTATATGATCGCGCATAAGATGTTTTCCTCCCTGGAGAATTCCCCCCTCATGGCTATCCCCGGGTTCGTGCTTGCGGGTTCAGTGATGTCGTATGGTGGAATTTCCAAATACTTGATCGATGCCTTGCGCACTTGGGTGGGTCATGTGCGAGGAGGGCTATCTATTGTTACCGTGCTAGCCTGTATGATTTTTGCTGCGATCTCAGGATCAAGCCCTGCTACGGCTGCAGCAGTCGGTGGGATTCTCATTCCCGCAATGATTAACTCCGGCTTCGATAAGAAATATGCGATGGGACTCGTAGCAGCCTCAGGGACCCTGGGGATCCTCATTCCCCCCAGCATCACCTTTGTACTTATCGGCGTTACGACAGGGGAATCCATCGGGAAACTCTTTATGGCTGGTGTATTGCCTGGAATATTTTTAGGAGGAAGCCTTATGGTAACGGCGATTATCTTCGCCAGAGTTAAAGGCTTTCCCACCGAGGAAAAAGCCAGCTGGAGTGAACGCTGGACTGCTTCCAAAAAAGCAATTCCTGGCTTTCTACTCCCAGGGATCATCTTAGGAAGTATCTATGGTGGAATAGCTACTCCTACAGAAGCCGCGATCATCTCGATCTTTTATGCTTTCTTTGTTACAATTTTCATCTATAGGGAAATGTCGTTGAAAAAGTTCCGTTCGATTATGAGAGAGGCAATCGGAATCAGCTCAATGATCTTTCTCATTATTCCGGCAGCCATGACCTTTGCCATGTACTTGACCAGTGAGCAAATTCCGATGAAAATTGCCCAGTGGGTAGCGGAAAACAGTTTAGGAATCGTGGTATTCTGGATCGTAGTGCAGACAATGTTCTTTGTAATGGGTACCTTCTTGGAAGCAGTCTCTATTGTTCTGATTACCTTACCAGTTCTTATCCCTATTATTAATCACCTGGGTATTAGCATGATCCATTTTGCGGTCGTTATGGTTGTCAACATGGAGCTTGCCATGATTACCCCCCCAGTCGGGCTGAACTTGTTTGTCGTCTCGGCAGTTGGTAAATCTAAACTAGAAGAGGCAGTACGAGGGGTTATACCATTTCTCCTGGTTATGATTGCAGTACTCTTTGTATTGGTTATGTTCCCTGAAATATCTCTCTACCTACCCAATAAAATGGACCAATAAAATTTTGTTTAACTATAATACCTTAATCTAGTTTCATTAAAATATTTATTAAAGGACTATCATCCCCTCTGTCTAGAGCAGATAGTCCTGAGCACAACTGTTTATCTACACCCATCTGGGAAGACTGGATGAGTGCCAGTAGATAAAGCAGCCAGTTGTATTGACGAATACAGTGGCTGCTTTATCTTATTTTCAGATAATTCAGTTTAAGAGGAGGGATTCTAAGTTGTGGGAAAGTGAGAAGGTTCGCGGAGTCATTTACCGTGGAGGAACCAGCAGGGGTGTCTATCTCTTGGAAAATGACTTACCTAAGGAGCCACACATAAGAGACCAAGTCATTTTATCGATTTATGGTAGTCCTGATGCTCGTCAAATCAACGGCTTAGGTGGTGCAGATTCTCTTACGAGTAAGGTTGCCATCATTGGTCCTTCGGAGCGGGAGGATGCCGACGTTGATTACACCTTTGGCCAAGTAAGTATCACAAAGCCTTTGATTGACTATGTTGGGAATTGCGGCAACATTTCTTCTGGGGTTGGACCTTTTGCCGTGGACGAAGGACTGGTCAAAGCGGTTGAACCTATAACCTATGTTCGTATTTATAATACCAATACCAAAAAGATCATAGTGGCTGAAGTCCCGGTACGTGATGGAAAAGCCCTCAATAAAGGAGAATATGCCATAAATGGAGTTCCAGGCACAGGTGCTAAAATCATCTTGAACTTCCTGGACTCGGGCGGAGCAGTGACTGGAAAACTTCTACCCACTGGGAATCTCAAGGATGAAATCACATTAGCAGACGGAACTCAGCTCACCGTCTCCTTAGTCGATGCAGCGAATCCAGCGGTCTTTTTTAAAGCTTCAGATCTTGGACTGACGGGAACAGAACTACCTGATGCAGTGAACTCAAATCCTAGTTTGCTCCAAAGAATTGAAGAAATTCGCAGTATTGCAGCAGAAATGTTAGGTTTAGCACCGAAGCAAGAAGCTACAGATAAAAGCCCTGCGGTTCCGAAGATCGTATTCTTCTCCCCTCCAACGGATTACAAGACCAGTGATGGTCGACACGTTGGCAAGGAATCCATAGATCTTGTCGCTCGTACGATGTCCATGCAAAAGATGCATAAAGCGTTCGCCGTCACCGGGGGTATCTGTACTGCGACCGCAGCCAAACTGGAAGGAACTGTAGTAAGCCAAATTCTCAGTACAGAAGCAAGTCAAAGAAGTACCGTTCGACTGGGTCATCCCTCAGGAACGTTGGATTTCGAGATCACATTCAGAAAAACGGAGGATGGTTCACCAGAGTTAGAAAAGGCAGCTGTCAACCGAACGGCTCGCCGAATTATGGAAGGGTATATCTATATTCCTAGGGAAATTTACTGGCCATATCATTGAGCTATTTAAATAGGAGGCAGAAACAATGGATGAACAGTTGGTGCCTATTTACGTTATGGGAAAACACTATCAAGTTCCTGAAGGACTTACCATTATGACGGCTATGGAATGGGTTGGTTATAAATATGTCCGGGGGTGTGGTTGCCGGGGTGGATTTTGCGGGGCCTGTTCCACGGTCTATCGTTTACCCGGTCAACATAAATTAATGGTCGGTTTGGCCTGTCAAACAACGATTACTCCTACTATGCATCTCATGCAAATTCCGTTCTTTCCAAATCCCAAAAAGATTTATGACCTGGAAAAAGTGGAAAATCCTGTTCAAGCTCTGTTGGACATTTTTCCGGAAATTACAAAATGTGTAGGATGCGGTGCTTGCGCCAAAGCCTGTCCTAACAATCTTCGCCCGATTGATTATGTGGCTGCGGCCCTTAGAGGGGATTGGGAAAAGGCCGCTGAATTGTCTTTTGATTGCATCATGTGTGGGTTATGTGCCTCAAGATGTACAGGAGAGTTAGTCCCCCACAACATCGCGCTTTTTGTGCGCAGGTATTATTCGAAGGTCGTTCGCCCAAAACCCCAACAATTACTAAACCGCAACCAAGAAATCAGGGAAGGAAAATTTGATACCTCATTGAGTGATTTTGCGAAATTAGATGAGGCAAAGTTACGAAAAATGTACGATGAACGAGACTTTGAAAAAATCTAGGAGGGGTAATTATGTCAGGCTATCCAGCAAGTATACAAGAATCCATCAAGAAATTAGAACGTACTCGTACGTTGCGTTTAACTCAGGAAATTCCCCGTCTTAGCTTTGCTGAAAGAGAACAACTGTTGAAGGCCTGCCATCCAGATTATAGGGTAGATAGCATCAAAGAAGTGCGCGTTGGAGCAAATCAAGGGGAAAAGTTAACCAATAATTTAGTTGACTTATTAGAGGCTAAAAGCCGTATTGATCCAGATCGAGTTGACTTAACTCAAATCGATTTTGATGTTGATGTGCTCGTGATTGGCGGCGGCGGAGGAGGAATTAGTGCAGCACTTGTAGCCCATGAGAATAATGCCAAAGTACTGCTCGTTACCAAGTTGCGTCTTGGAGATTCCAATACCATCATGGCTGAAGGTGGGATAGCCGCTGCAACACAGGCCAATGACACACTGGAACGACACTTTATGGATACCATCGGTGGTGGACGTTTCCAAAACAAACGTGATCTGGTTGAAGTTTTAGTTCATGACGCCCCCTTTACAGTTGAATGGCTGAAAGATTTGGGTTGTATGTTCGATACACATGCCAATGGGGACCTCGTCGTATCTTTCGCTGGAGGACATCAGCGTAAACGAGTTCATTCTTGTA
Organism: Peptococcaceae bacterium BRH_c23; assembly: GCA_000961805.1. The sequence continues at coordinate 16,055 of LADV01000284.1, forward strand.
AAGATTTAAGTGGTATGGAATTCCTACGTGTTGTGAGAGATGAATTATACAACAAAGAAATACCAATACTTGAGTTTAGCCCTGCGGTTGAGATCCTTCTTGATGAAAAAGGGCAGTGTGCCGGGGCAGTGTTGTTTAACTTAGAGACAGAGACCTATATCATCGTCCGTGCTAAGGCTGTCATTCTTGCTACAGGAGGGATCGGACGTCTCCACCCCAATGGCTTCCCGACGACTAATCACTATGGTGCAACCGCCGACGGACTGGTCATGGCTTACCGTGCTGGAGCAAATCTTCTCCACATGGATACCATTCAATTTCACCCGACTGGAGCAATGTGGCCAGATCAAATGCTCGGTCAATTAATCACCGAGGCCTGCCGCGGAAACGGAGCACATTTGGTCAATAAAAATGGTGATCGTTTTATCAATGAGTTAGAAACAAGAGATACTGTCTCTTCTGCCATCTTAAGGGAAGTTCTAGATCGTGGAAATGGCGTAAAGCCCCCTGCTAAAGGAGAAGGAGTATGGCTGGACACTCCTTTGATCAATATTCGCGGAGATGTAGGAAAACTCGATCGCATGTTTGCCGGAATCATCCATCGTTTCCATCAATACGGGATCGATGTTCGAAAGGAGCCCATTTTAGTTTTCCCAACCCAACACTACCAAAACGGTGGCGTCGAAATCGATCCACAAGGCAGAACCAGTGTGCCAGGACTATACGCAGCTGGAGAATGTTCGGGGGGAGTCCAAGGGCGTAATCGTCTAGGAGGAAATTCCTTATTAGATATTTTTGTCTTTGGCCGCCGAAGTGGCAAGAACGCAGTGGATTATCTCCAAACGGCCAAAGTCGGGACCTTAACCCTTCAACATGTAAGGGAATACCATCATCAACTCGATTTTGTTGGGATCGCTAATAATATGCAGTCACCTTTACTACTCCCCGACTACATTCGGGACGAAGTGAAGCAGCGACGTTATAACTAAGAGGGGTGAAAACATGCCTAGATTAAATCCTTTACCTCAAAATCGGGAGATGATCACCAAAATATTGGATACTCCTTCATCACCTGTAGCGATGTTCCGGCTTCTATCAGGTGGGGTGTCTCCCAATAATTTATTAGAAAACTCAGAACTAATTGTGGGTCAAAAGGCTTGCTTAGCCTGCGGAAACTGCGTGGATGCCTGCCCCGTTGTACTGAGAGAGGAGGATAAAATCGACTTGCAAGTTCACCGGACATCTCTTCATCTTGAAATAATAGTAGAAGAAAGTTGTTTAAGATGTTACTCCTGTATCAAAGTTTGCCCGCAAGTAGATCGTCCCTTAAAATTATTGGCTGCGAAGCATCGAATTACAGAAAAACTCGTTCATGCTTGGATAGCTGTTGTTTATCTTCTCACTGCTGGAACGGGAATCTTTCTTAACCACTTTCGAGGGGATTCATCAGACTTCTTAATCAATCTCGATAGTACCGCCCACAAAATTGGGGCAATCATGTGGCTCCTCGCTCCGGTTCTTTTTTATTTCTTTGACAAGTACCACTTTAAGCGAACTATGAAAGGAATTCTTTCCCTTGGTACGCATGACTTTACTTGGTGGAAAGAGACAATCAAAGCCTTATTTAGTAAAGGAAAACGGCCATTTCAAGGAGAGTATAACAGCGGGCAAAAAACCTGGTACCTCGTTGTATTAGGCACAATGCTTGTCTTAGGAGTATCAGGAATGGTGCGTTGGATTTGGGCAGATAGTCTAAGCACAACTACCTTGAATCTGATCATTTGGATTCACGTCTTGGCTGCTTATACGATAGACATTAGCTTCGTGTATCACTTTGGTCGTAAACTCTTAACACGTTCTGTCAAGAAATTTAGACAGATCTTTAGAGATTCACTCATTTTAGACGAGCAAACAAGGCAGGATCAACGAGAAGGCACTCCAGCTTCCTTGCAAAAGACAACCATGGTACTAAAAAGTTAAGAACAAAAAACCTAAAATATGGGAGGAAAGCATATGGGACTGAGTTTAGCTGCGAAAATCATTAAAGATCACCTAGTGGATGGAGTCATGACAGCCGGAGAAGAAATTGGCTTAAAAATTGATCAGACTCTCGTACAAGATGCAACGGGAACCATGGCTTTTCTACAATTCGAGGCCATTGGAATCCCTCGGGTTAAGACTGAGTGCAGTGTCGTGTATGTGGACCACAATACGTTACAAACGGGATTTGAAAGCCCTGATGATCACCGATTTTTGCAAGATATGGCCTCAAATATCGGGGTCTATTTCTCAAAACCTGGTAACGGGATCTGTCACCAGTTGCAATTAGAACGTTTTTCAGTCCCTGGTAAAATACTCTTAGGAGCAGATAGCCATACTCCTACGAGTGGTGGGTTAGGGTCATTGGCGATTGGAGCCGGGGGACTTGATATCGCCGTAGCTATGGGTGGTGGTCCGTTTAATCTCACAATGCCCCGGATCATTAACGTGCAGTTAATAGGGGCACCTGCTCCTTGGGTCACCGCTAAAGATATCGTCTTAGAAGTTCTGAAGCGCCTTTCTGTGAAAGGAGGGATAAAGTCTATCCTAGAGTACTCCGGGGAAGGACTACAATATTTGAGCGTCCCGGAAAGAGCAACTATTACCAACATGGGGGCAGAAACCGGTGCGACATCTTCAATTTTCCCCAGTGATGAAATAACCAAGGCGTTTTTTCAAGCCCAAGCAAGAGCCGAGGTATGGCGTCCTTTAGCGGCCGACCTTGATGCTGAATATGACGAAGTTATGGAAATAAAACTCAATGAATTGCAACCCATGGTTGCCTGCCCGCACAGTCCGGATAATATAATGCCTGTCGAGGAAATAGCGGGGATGAAAGTTGATCAAGTAATGATTGGCAGTTGTACAAATTCATCGTATATAGATCTTACTAAAGTTGCCCAAATACTTAAAGGCAAGAAGGTTCATCCAGACGTTAACCTTGTCCTCGCCTGTGGATCGAGACAAGTGTTTAAAATGCTAGCCCAGGAAGGGAGCCTTACCGACATAATCGAAGCAGGTGCCCGTGTCTTAGAATGTGCCTGTGGTCCGTGCATTGGAATGGGACAGTCGCCGCAATCTAAAGGTATTTCTTTAAGAACTGTGAACCGCAACTTTAAGGGGCGTTCAGGTACAAAAGACGCTGAAGTCTATTTGGTTAGCCCAGAAACTGCAGCAGCAAGCGCCATTGCAGGAAAACTTGTCGATCCACGCAGTCTAGGAGAAACTTTTTTCGTCAAACAGCCTAAAGAATTTGCTGTCGATGATAGTATGATCATCGTGCCTAAATCGGAGGATGAGCAAGGCGAAGTTCGACGCGGACCCAATATCCAAGCCCTTCCAACACAAGCCGAACTACCAAATTCCCTCGAAGGTGAGGTACTGATTAAAGTCGGTGACAATATTACGACAGATCATATCATGCCTGCAGGGGCAAAAATACTCCCCTTACGTTCCAATATTCCGGCTATGGCAGAGCATGTTTTTGAACCCATTGACCCAGAATTCCCCAAGCGTGCCCAAGAGAAAGACGGCGGATTAATCCTCGGTGGGGACAATTATGGACAGGGTTCCAGCCGAGAACACGCCGCCCTAGCCCCTATGTACCTTAAAGTTAAAGCGGTCTTAGCCAAGTCGATTGCTCGAATTCATCATGATAATCTAGTGAACTTCGGAATTGTCCCTTTTGTCTTTAAAAACCCCCAAGATTATGACGAGATTTCCCAAGGAGAACGTCTGAAAATCAATAATCTCAAGCAAGCCGTAGAGAGTGACGCAGAAACCTTAAACGTAGAGAACATGGATAACGGTAAGGATTACCCAGTATCTCTTAAGCTGTCAGAACGACAAAGAAGCATTCTTTTAGCGGGTGGAACCTTAAATTGGACGAAACAGCAGAGTTAATATATTAGTGTACTTACCATTCATAATTAAATCGAAGAAGGTATAATTCCGAGGAGGAACTAATGATGAGAAAAATCCAAATGAACGTTCCATTAGTTGAAATGGACGGAGACGAAATGACTAGGATCATTTGGCAGTCAATTAAAGATATATTATTGAAACCTTATATTGATTTAAAAACCGAATATTACGATCTGGGATTAGCAAAAAGGGATGAGACGGAAGACAAAATTACAATGGAAGCTGCCATGGCCACGAAAAAATATGGTGTCGCTGTAAAATGCGCTACGATTACTCCAAATGCCCAGAGGGTTAAAGAATATAACTTAAAGCAAATGTGGAAAAGTCCGAATGGAACCATCCGCGCCCTTCTCGATGGGACAGTATTTCGCACTCCTATTATAGTTAAAGGTATAAAACCTTTAGTAATCCCATGGCAAAAGCCGATTACCATTGCCCGTCATGCGTACGGAGATATTTATAAGAATGTTGAGTATCAAGTTAAAGGTCCTGGAACTGCTGAACTTGTTTTCACCAGCAAAAACGGGTCCCAATCACACCAAACCATCCACGATTTTCAAGATAAGGGCGTTATCATGGGGATGCATAATCTCGATGGATCGATTCAAAGCTTCGCCAGCTCTTGCTTCAACTACGCACTAGATCTGAAACAAGATTTATGGTTTTCCACCAAGGATACAATCTCAAAAATATATGACCATACTTTCAAGGATATTTTCCAAGACATTTATGAAAAAGAGTACAGAGGAAAATTTGAAGCGGCTCAGATTGAGTACTTTTACACATTAATTGATGACGCAGTGGCTCGCGTTATGCGCTCCGAAGGTGGAATGATCTGGGCTTGTAAAAACTATGACGGTGATGTGATGTCTGACATGGTGGCAACTGCCTTTGGTAGCCTAGCTATGATGACCTCCGTGTTGGTTTCTCCCAATGGTTGCTACGAATTTGAGGCTGCACACGGCACCGTCACACGGCATTATTATAAACATCTTCAAGGGGAAGAAACCTCGACAAATTCTATGGCAACCCTCTTTGCTTGGACCGGAGCCTTAAGAAAACGTGGAGAAATGGATGGAATCCAAGAGCTCGTGGCTTTTGCTAATAAATTAGAAAAAGCCTCTCTTAAAACTATTGAAAACGGAGTCATGCCGAAGGATTTAGCACATATATCCGAACTCGCCGATAAGAAAGAGGTTAACACCGAAGGCTTTCTTTTGGAAATTAAGAAAACTTTGGACGAGATTGTCTAAGGACTTTAATCTCATATTAAGGAGATAGAGATTTAAGAGCTGAGCCATGTTTTTACCAAGTGTTTGGAAGGTCTGCCTGCCTTCAGCATCATTTTGGACATCGGTGTAAAAAAGTATAGCTTAAAGATTAATAAATGTAGACAAACGTTAGCTCAAGAGTATACTAATAGGTAAGTGACTTATTCTCAGGGCGGGGTTAGAGTCCCCACCGGCGGTATCCTAGTTATTCTAGGGAGCCCGCGAGCGCTCTTCTTTTTTGAAGAGGTCAGCAGAACTGGTGCAAGGCCAGTGCCGACGGTATAGTCCGGATGAAAGAGGATAAGGTAGTCTGCATAATCTAATTCACTTCAGTAAATTTGAGGTGAAGTTTATTTGGTTTTTGCTTGCTGTCTGTCTTAATGCCCTGATTCGAGTAAGTCGACTATAATGTAGGAGGCGTATTACTTTGAGTCAGACTTTATTAACCTGTTTCGGAAACTCAGTTGAGAGAGTGGAAAGGGCCCTTGACGCGTTGCGTCGCGGTCAAGGAGTCTTGGTTATGGATGATGAACAAAGGGAAAACGAAGGAGATATTTTCTTTGCTGCTGAGTCCTTGACGAATGATCAAATGGCCATGCTAATTCGAGAAGGTAGTGGCATTGTCTGCTTGTGCCTTCCAGAGGAAAAGGTGCAAGCTTTAGGGTTACCTATGATGGTGGAAAACAACACGAGTAGTTTTCAAACTCCTTTTACGGTATCGATCGAAGCTGCAAGCGGTGTTACTACAGGCGTTTCAGCTGCCGACCGCGTCACAACCGTGAAAGCCGCGATTGCTGATCATGCACGTCCAGATAATCTCCGCCGCCCAGGACATGTTTTCCCGTTAAGGGCCAAGCCTTTGGGTGTGCTGGAGCGTCCCGGGCATACAGAAGCGAATGTCGACTTAATGCGACTTGCTGGACTACAACCTTATGGCATATTGTGTGAACTTACAAATCCCGATGGTACTATGGCGCGTTTGCCAGAAATTGTAGCCTTTGCCGAAAAAAACGAGATGCCCGTACTTACAGTTGATGATTTAATTAGCTATCGCAAAGCGAGAGAACCGAGGGTAAGTTAGATTAAGGGCGCGGATAAAGGCATGACAAGATACATCATAGAGCTAAGATTACTCAGCTTATTTTTAAGCTGAGTAATCTTTTTGTAACTCTTTCCTGAATTCTCACGGGTTTCGCGACTTTCAAGCAAAAAAAGAGTGTTTTCTAAGGGTATGATGAATGATTACCCAGAACATTGTTTATCAACGTCATGGAGAATCGTAGATAATCAATCTATTCTAAGCCTTCGAATTGCATATTGTAGTAATGAGCATAGATTCCGTCCTGTTCGAGCAGCTGTTTGTGATTGCCTTTTTCTTGGATGCCTTCATCGGTGACCACGACGATTTCGTCTGAATTTTTGATCGTACTCAGCCTGTGGGCAATCACGATAGTGGTTCTGTTTTTAGAGAGCTTTTCTAGGGAGTTTTGGATGTATTTTTCACTGTCATTATCAAGGGACGAAGTAGCCTCGTCCAAGATTAAAATTGGAGGGTTCTTTAAAAACACTCTGGCTATCGAGAGTCGTTGTTTTTGACCGCCGGAGAGCCTGACCCCCCGTTCCCCGACATAGGTGTCATACCCTTCGTCAAGGGTCAAGATATACTCATGAATATTGGCCTTTTGGGCGGCCTCCATAATTTCGGCATCAGTAGCTCCAGATTTACCATAAGCAATATTAGCTTTGATTGAGCCGTCAAACATGTAGACATCCTGCTGAACAATGCCGATCGTGTTTCGCAAAGACTCTAACGTAACATCCTTAATATCCTTTCCATCGATAGTTATCGAACCCGCAGCTACCTCATAAAATCTCGGCAACAAAGAACATAAGGTTGTTTTTCCTCCACCGGATGGTCCGACGAGGGCAATGTTTTTTCCTGCACAGATCCTTAAGCTTACATTGTCCAAAACATTGGAATCATCGTTATAGCGGAAGGAGACATTCTTGTATTCAATCTCTCCTTTAACGTCTTTAAGGGGTTGGGCCCCTGCTTTGTCTAAAATATCTGGCTGAGTCTCCATAACCTCAATAAATCGCTTGAACCCAGCGAAGCCTTTTTGAAACGATTCTGTATAGTTAATCAGCACATCAATCGGGTGGATGAAGAGGTTAACGTAAAGAACATAAATAGCCAAATCAGAAATTTTCAGTGAGCCCTGGGCTATAAACACACCTCCGGAAACAATAATCACAACATAAAGCAGTCCTTCGAAAAAGGAATTCCAGGCGTGAAAATTGCCCATTAATCTGTAACTCTTGACCTTAGAGAATAAAAATTCATGGTTACTTTTATGGAACTTTTCTCGTTCCACGCGTTCATTGGCAAATGACTTCACAACTCTGATTCCAGACAGACTATCTTGAACGCTGGAATTTACGGCAGCAATTTTTACCCTATTATCGGCAAAGATGGGTGCCATTTTAATATTTTTATAAATGGTGAAGACCACCATGATCATCGTGACCATTAACAAAATCAAGGTCATTTGGACATTGATCATCATTAAGATACTAAAGGAGCCGATGATCTTCAGAGCGGAGATGAAGACATTTTCCGGCCCGTGATGAGCAAGCTCGGA